>DAORHS010000023.1:0-14752 GCA_035438165.1 Prosthecobacter sp. | reverse complement strand
GGCTGCCCGGTCTCGAACTGTTCGGCGTAAGCCACCATCTGCTTGTTCGACATGATCTTGAAGCAAGGGGTGTCCCTCTCTTTCGCGATGCCTTCACGCCAGTCCCACATGGCCTTCAAGATGGCCAGGCCTTTGGGATGCAGGCGCCCGCAACCCTGCACACGCCAGGGATCTTCACGGGCAACATTGTCACGTGCCGCCACATCCTCCTGCAACGAACGACAGCTCTGGTGGAACCAGTCCTCCCTGCCCTTTTCCCGCAGTTGTGCGACGAACTTGTCGGCGATGGGCAGCAGATAGCGCACATCATCCACGGCATACGAAAGCATGTTGGCCGGAAGCGGACGCCGGCTCCAGTCAGCCTTCTGCGAAGCCTTGCAGAGATCGAGATCAAAGTTGTTCTTCACCAGAGCCGCGAGACCAAACTGGCGTGCACCAAGAAGACGCGCTGCAATCTGCGTGTCACGAATCACCCGGGGGCTCCAGTCATAGGTGCGCCGGAGCATCGTCAGATCGTAGTCAGCACCATGAAACCACAGTTCATGCGCATCGAGCAGCTCCAAAAGCGGTGAGACATCGGGGATGGCCAAGGGATCGACCAGGGCATAGCGTCCGGCGCAGTTCACCTGCAGGAGGCAAAGTTTCTCGTGGTAGTGGTGAAGACTGTCCGCCTCGGTGTCGAGGCAGCAGCGCTTGTCAGCACTCTCCGAGAGCCAGGCACGCATCTGACCGACCCAACGCTCGAGATGCGCCGGCGTGTCGATGAATTCATAATCCGCCTGTGTTGATCCAGCTTCGCTCATTTCAGTCCCATGAGAAGGATTTCAGCATTGTTGCTGGTGCGGTTGATGTTGCGGATCAGCGTTTCGAGGGCCTCAACCGCAGGGATGGCAGCAAGCTGTTTGCGCACCTGGGTGATGCGCTTGAACTCATCGGGGTGGTAGAGCAGGTCATCGCGGCGGGTACCGGACTTGAGCAGGTGAAGTGCCGGAAAAATCCGGCGCTCCGAGATTTCACGATCAAGCGTGGCCTCCATGTTGCCGGTGCCTTTGAACTCCTCAAAGATCACTTCGTCCATGCGGCTCTCGGTTTCGATGAGCGCAGTGGCGATGATCGTAAGGCTGCCGCCTTCCTCGACGTTGCGGGCAGCCCCGAAAAATTTCTTGGGCTTCTGCAGCGCCTTGGTGCCCACACCGCCTGACATGATGGCGCCTTTGCCGCCTTGCATGGCATTATAGCCACGAGCGAGACGTGTGATGCTGTCGAGCAGGATGACGACGTCTTTTTTCATTTCAACCAGCCGGCACGCACGTTCCCGAACGATCTCGGCAACCTGGCTGTGTCTCTTGGGGCTCTCGTCAAAGGTGGAGCTGTAAATCTCGCAGCCTTGCACGGTTTCCTCGAAGTCCGTGACTTCTTCGGGACGTTCGTCGAGCAGCAGAACAATGAGAGTGATCTCCTTGTGGTTTTGCGAGATCGATTTGGCAATGTCCTTGAGAATCACCGTCTTGCCCGAACGGGGCGGCGCGCAAATGAGCCCGCGCTGGCCCTTGCCCAACGGTGCCACGATATCGAGAATACGAGAACTCACGGCACAGGGCTTCGCGGTTTCGAGAATGATGCGCTTGTTGGGAAAGGTGGCCGTGAGCTTGTCGAATTCTGTCGGGGTTTCCCAGTTTTCGATCTGAATGCCTTCGACTTCAGTGATACGGTCGATGGCCAGGTACTTGTCACGATCCTTGGGGGCTTTGGCAATGCCCGCGATTCGCTGACTGGGGCGAAGGTTGAATTTTCTCACCAAGAACAAAGGAACAAAGACATCCTCCGGCAGGGGGGTAAAGCTGTATTTTGGATAGCGAATGAGCCCATAGTTGTCCTGACCGATCTCGAGCACGCCTTCGACTTTGAGGCGGGTCTTGTGCTCAGCGAGCCAGGAGCACAGATCGTAGATGAGCTGATGTTTCGTGCGGCTGGCATTCAGGCGAAAACCCACCGTTTCTGCGAGTTCCAGCAGATCGGCGAGCGAGGTGTTTTGCAGTTCGTTGATGGATACCTCCTCAGGAAATGGTGGCTGTGCACCATCCGTCCTCTGCAGTTCAGCGGCCTGCCCGCCAGAGTCTGCTGAAGGTGGGCCTTCCGGGTGCTGATCGGGATTCACCAAGGAGGGTGTGGCAACTGTGGGGGGATCCGCCTCGGGTTGGGGAAGGGATGCCGCAACCGTGGCGGAGGATTCGGTAGATTGGTCGTTCATGCTTGCAAGAGTGGACTTGCCAGCGTCAGCACCTGAGCATCAAGAGAGGCCAGAGAACCATCATTCCAAATGACGGCATCTGCTCTTTCAACCTTGGCTTCGATGGGCCATTGGGCCTCCAGAAACTTGTGAACGGTCTGTTCGTCGAGTCCCCGGGTTTCCATCATCCGCCTGACCTGCACCGACCGGCTGGAAGCCACCACGATGACGAAGTCTGCTGAAACTGTAGAGTCAATCTCATAGTGGAGGGGGACTTCCGCAAGGAAAAGATTCATGCCAGCCTTTTCGGCATCCATGCGAGCCGTTTCCAGAGCCTCAAGCACTGGCGGATGCAAGATGGTCTCCAGTTTCTGGCGGAGAAGGATGTCGGGCAGAACCACGTCTCGGAGCCATCGGCGGTTCACCTCGCCGGATGACAATCGCGCCTGCGCACCCAGTGAGGCCACCAGGCGTTCGATCATCGAAGCATCCGTCAGCAATCCAGCCACCACCACGTCCGCAGAGAAGGCACGCATGGAGACGGTGCCCTGCCTCAACAGGCCCGCTACGACCAAACTTTTTCCACACCCCGCTCCACCTGTGATGATCCACGATTTCATGAAGCTGCTAATGTCAGTCGATTTGTTGGAGCATCCAGTCATAAAAAGTTCAGGCAGGAGGCTGCACAGCTCTCCTGCCTGAATCCACAACTGTTTCCGATCAGGAATGCCTACGGTGCCGGAACCGGGGGCAGTAAAGGATTGCCTGATCCTTGCCCGCTTGAATCACCCTGCTGAGGGGCCACCGACTTAATTCGCTGACCCGAGGGATCGATCAAGTGCGCGGTGACAAAAATCATGAGATTGCGTTTGAAGTGCTGCTCGGATTCCGTTTTGAACAGGCGTCCAACAAAAGGAAGATCACCCAAGAGAGGGATTTTATCTTCCACATCCTGCACATCTTCACGGATCAACCCACCCAGCGCCACCGTCTGTCCATCCCAGATCGACACTCCAGTGGTGACCTTCCGAACCGAGAAGACGGGCTGGTTGATCACGTTGGGAGTGATCAGGCGTTCTGGCTGGCTGATTGGAATATACGAAGTGTTCCCTGGGGGAACGCCAGCAGTCAACTGAATCGGAAGAACGGACTGGCTGGACGGGGAAAAGATCGGGGAACCATAATTAATGAAGCCGTCAAACTCCACGACTTCGGGAGACAGACTGAGTTCGATGGTGTTTCCATCAGCACCCACAGTGGGCTCAGCTTCAAGGCGCACCCCGGTCTGCCGCATTTCAAACGCCGTCGGCGTCGTAGGAGTGGCAATCTGCTGCCCACCACCGCCACCCAAGGTAAGACTGCCGCCCTGGCCCTGAGGCAACTGCGGCGGGTCAAATTCTGTCGGGTAAATGAACTCACGCGTGACTTCCATGGTTGCCCGTGTGCCACTTTTTGTGGTCACACTCGGGGCACTCATCAAATCCACCCCTTTTTTCTGGCTCAATCCGCGAATCACCATTTGAAACGCAGGATCGGTAAAAATACCTGCCATGGAAAAGATTCCAGGTGCCACATTGGCTGTGCCGGTAGTAGCCCCGGTCGTCAACAGGTTGTCAATGCTGTTGTTGCTAACGGCGTAATTGCCTGAGCGCAATCCTGACGAAATGGGGCCAGCCCCTGTCGGGAAAACGGGAGTTGTTCCTGCTGGAGGCAACCCCGCGCCAGTAGGAACCGGACCGGCAAACGCCCCCACAATGGGAATCGCAGGGAATACGGTGACTGGAGGTGTGCCTGTGGCAACGGCTGGACTCACGTAGTTACTGGTAAAGGGATAATTGGCCGGGGAAAACCCATTGCCAGAGCCAGTATTCCCACCGCCTAGAAACACATTGTTTCCATTCATGCCAACACTACCGAGCAGCCAGTCGAATCCCAGTTCCTCAGTGTTCTTTTGGGTCACTTCGACAAACTTGGAGGTGATGACCACCATTTTGGGCGCCGATTTTGTGGTGGACTCCACATAAGCTTCCACCAGGTCCAGATTGGGCTGTGTGTTTCTCACCACCAGCTGGGATGTCGCTGGATTGTAGCTGGCCGACGAACCTTCCGGGAAGGTGATGCCCGCACCTTCGAGAATCTGCTTGGCTGAGCGCCGTGCGATCAATCCACTGCCACCGCCGCCACCGCCACCAGCGGCTGCAAAGGGATCAGCAGGAGCCGCAGGGGCTGCCGCACCCGCATCTCCTCCGCCTGAACTCAGGAAGTCCGGCGGCACCCTGTAGCTGCGGGTGTACTGCTCGCTGGCATTTTCCGAAAGCGGCACCACGAGGACGGCGTGCGCTTCGACTTTGTACTTCATCTGAGCCAGTTCGGTCACATAGCGAAGCGCCTCAGACATCGGCACATCTTTCAAGTCGAGACTGATCGAGGCGTTGCTGGGAGCATCACCCGTGCGGAGAATGATATTAACGCCTTTGACTCCGGTGTTATCTGTAAAGGTGTCCAAGTCACGGCTTTTGACCCGAAGATATTCAATCGCCTCCTCAATGGTCGCCCCTTGAAACTGCACGGTGGGAAAAATGATTTTGTTCATCTTCTCCGTCAGGTAGGCACCCGGACTGCGGCCAACACCATAATCAATGGCTACAGCCATCCCTTGGACCGGAATCTTGTCCTCCCACGATTCATCCACCTGGGCCAGCATTTTGGCCCGATTGTGGTCGTAGGCGGCCTTGAAGTACTCCATGCGCTTACGTTCGGCGTTTTCCATGCCACGACGGGCGGCACCATTGTAAGGGTCAGTGCGCAACACATCCTGATACTGGCTGATCGCCACATCGTAATTTCCAATTTCGACCGAACTGTTGGCGAGCAAAAGGCCTTTCTGAACCTTGCCCACATTTTCCACATGCTCCGGAGTCAGGGCGGGAGGCCAGCGGTCAGGATCTTCCAGTTGTTTCAAAAAGGAAACGGCCCCCTGATGCCCAGGAATCGTAACCAAGGCGCCTTCAAGCAACTGCCGGGCTTCTTTGTAGTTGCCCGCCTTCGCACGTTCGCGGGCAACCACCACACTGCAGTCAGCATGTTTAAGCTGCGCCAGATCAAGCCAGTCACGCGTAAGCGGAGCATTCGGGAGAGCGTCAATCGCCGCTTTGTAAGAGCCAAGGGCGCCTTCGTAGTCGCCTTCACTGAAAAGCTTGTCGCCACGATCCATGGCCGTGCGAGCATCCTCAATGCGGGCATAGCGACGGGCGATCTCGCGATTGGCCATTCCTGACACGGAACTTTGGGCCATGATCGACGGCGAAGCCGCAGTCAAAACGAGGAGGGAAAGGTTGAGCACCAGACGGGAGTGATGGGTCATAAGACGAACTGACAGCATTTTTGTGGTAAAGAAAGATTACTAACAGATGGGGGAGAGCTTTGGCGAGTTAATTTTTCCAGTCAGGTGAAAAAAGGCGATGTGTTATCCCTGCTGAATTTCAATGGTTTCAGAGGTTGGCTTGCCATCTTTGCCCAGAGGAGAAATGACCGCCTTGGTTTCTTCCAACTTAATGATGTAATAGGTGACGCCAAGGCCTGGAAGCTGGAAGGTTTTGCCCTCCCTGACATTGGGTATGGTCTGCCGCTTCTTCCAGCGAAACTCCAAGACGGCCTCAAACTCCGCCAAGTTCACCTCCTTGCCCTGAACGAGTTCAAATTCCTTGTTGGAGGACAGGTCGAGCATCTTCAAGACAAAAACATCCATCCGCCCAAGCGTCGGATGCTGAATGGTGTCCTTTTTCGAGGAGAGAACCTTGAAGCGCACCACGCCCCTGTCGAAGCCGAACTCCTCATTGACCGGCTTGAACATACTGGCCTTGGAAGGTTGGAGGCGCTGAATCTGGAAGGTCGAGCCGTCTCCACTGACCAGCTTCAGGATGTAGTCGTGACTGATGCGCTTTTGCAGAAAAAGCTTTGTCGTATAGGGCGGCATCGAATTCGCGTCCCGCGGATTCGTCTTGGCGTTGAACTCTTCCAGGTTCGTGAAACCATCGTCGTCAGCATCCAGCTCCGCCACATTCGGGGAGAAGATATGGGGGAGCTGGGTTTCTGGCGGTGTTTTGGTCAGGTCGCCGGTGAGGAAAACATTGGTCATCGGAGGCCGCAGTTGGTTGTCGGGATCGGAAAGCAGGAGATCGAACAATCTGCCGTCTTTCATCACCAGAAGAACCGACTTGTTCAAGGGCACGGCCTTGCCATTGCGCACAGGCGAAACCCACGAGTATTTTTTCTTGATGGTGTTGGTGGCATCCACCACCGCCTGGGTGTTGGGAGAATTCAGGTCATTTTTGGACGTGGCCTGCGTCAGGGCAAGACTGTCCTCAAACCCTTGAGATTCAAAGATGAGGTAACCTGCCGCAAGGATGGCGACAAGGGAGGAGATGGTCAGAATGACTTTTTCGTAGCTTCCCTGGCTGTTCTGCATGGTGAGATAAGACTGCGGGTTATTTAAAATTGGCGAGGATCGGCGTCCGGCAGGAAGCTGAACGTTTAGCCTTTGGCGGCTTCCAAAAACTTGATCAAATCAATCTCCATCCTGACCTTCAGGCGCTCCTCACCGATGACCGGCACGGCATCAACTGGCGCAGGCGGCGGCGGCTTAATCACATCAGATTCTACCGCTGGAGCAGGCGCAGCCGCCCCTCCGTCCGGACTCGGCGCGGCTTCAGGGAGCCGCACATCCGACCGCAGGGGGCCGTCCTGGTTCTGATTTTCGACGCGCAAAAGGCGCAGCGTGGTGAAAAACTTCATTTCCGACGGATTGGCCAGCCGACTGATCAAAAGCTGCAGCGGTCCTTGATCTAAAGTCAGAATCACTGAGATCTGCCGCTTTTCGTAGATGTTGGGAGCAGCCTGCACCTGCCTTTGCCCTTGCAGACCTGCGGGGTTGTTGCCTGGTGGTGTTGAAACCTGCCCCTGTTCGATGGCAAGCTTTGACCGCTCCAGCAGATCCACGGACTCAACACCACACTTCAAGAACAGCCTTACCAGTTCATCCATCGCATCAAGGAAGTTGGAAAGCTCGGCGGCGGCGGCGGCTGATTTGGGCAGCCCCGTGGTGTAATCGTCAAATCCAAAGGCAAATTCGCCCGGCAGCTGCATTCTGGACGCCGCCTCCTTGCGCATTTCCGCGATCTTCGTTTTGAGCTTGGCCTGAAACTCGATGTCTTTGATTGGCTGAACGGGCGGCTGGAGATACAGCAGAGCCCCGCCAAGCTGGTTCACCATGGCGGCATACTCATCCACCAGCGCCTGTTTGGCCTTGAGATTGCTTTCCGTGGGAGCCAGTCGAGCGCCCTGCAGGCCGGCGACCTGACTGCCCATGTTAAGGTACCCATCTTTGGTTTCAGTGTATTGGCTCCACGCATCAAACACCAAATAGCCCAAGGCGAGCGAGCCTGCGATGGTGACGCCAAGGATGGCAGCCAGCGGTTTGTTTTCACGAATCCAGTCCATGGTCTTTATTAAAATGTCAGGGGCTTGCTCAGGGGCATTTTGATTTCGAAGCGGTAGGCATAGCGGTCTTCTTCCACACCGCTGTCCACTTTCACATACTGGTCACGCTTGGTCTCAAAGTCCGGCACGACGAACGCGTCCAGCTTCGCCAGCTTCGCGGCAAAGTCATAGACCACCTTCTGCTCGCCCTCCGTATTCCGGCGATACAGGCCCTGGAGACGCAGTTCGTAAACAGGTGGCGCATTGGGATTCGTCTTGGTGGCCGCCGATTTGGATTTGTCGTCAGGACCTCCCGACCAAAGCGCCGCAGTGAGCGGTTTGCCATCCTTGATCACTTCGACCACCGTCAGCCAGATCAGATCGTTGTCGAACTGTTGATTGAGGCCATTGAGCAGACGAACCCACCAAGAACGGTCGGTCACAGCCTGCTCCAACTGTGAGCTTCTCAGACGCAACTCTTCCTGTTTGAGATCCAGCAGACGAATTTGATTCGCCAGATTGTTCAATCGCGTGCCTTCCACCTGCAGGGCGGCTGCACGGTCTTGAATGGCCACGCTGGCGTTTTTGAACCAGAAGGGGGAGGCTCCCAGCGCCCCCATGATGCAGAGCCCCGCCAAAACCAAAGCGGGTGCACGCTTCGCCGCATCGCGTGAAGCAGCCAGTGCTCCAGGCACCAGTTCAATCTCGCACGGACAGGCCCCCATGCCGCGCAAGGCCAAGCCGGCCAGTTCGCCGAGCGCCGGTGCATCCACCTGGGCTGCATCCGCGCTGACGCCACGATCCAACTGCACGCCCCGGAGACCGTTGAACAATTCGACCGGCAGCTTCAATTTCTCCGCGAAGAACTCGGCAATGTATCCCGCCGCCGAACCACCTCCCGCGAGGAAAACCCGCTTGGGAGCACTTCCGCCCTGCTGGCTGCGGTAGAAGGTGATCGTGCGCATGATTTCGGCATGCAGCCGCGTCATGGAGTTGCGCATGACTTTGGACATGGCATTCACTCCTTCGTCAGGATGATCTTCCACCGCTCCGCCGAGGGCCACAAAGCCCTGCGAACGCTTCTGGCGCTCCGCCTCGGCAAACGGAATGCTGAATTCCTTGGCGATCGCATTGGTGACGGCGGCCCCGCCTACGAGCAGATTGCGGGTGAAGAAGCGCTCTCCATCCACAAAGACCAAGTTGGTTGAGCGGGCCCCCAGATCCACCACCAAGGCAGGTTCATCCACGTCGGGGTAGCTGTAGCGGAACGCATTGTAGAGCGAAAGGGGACCCACATCGACTCCCACCACTTTGATGCCGCAGGAGACCACCTCCTCATGCATCTCATTCAGCGGCTCACACTTCATGGCCGCAAGCACCACTTCAACCTCACCCACATCCGACTTGGAGACCACTTCGTAGTCCCATGAAACCTCATCCAACTGCCATGGAACATTCTGGCGCGCCTCAAACTCGACGATCTGAGCCAGCTTGTCCCCCTGCACGGGAGGCAGTTTCACGAAGCGGCTGAACACCGGATGCCCCGGCACGGCACACCAGGTCTTCTGCCCCTTGATCCGCAGTTTTCCCACGAGTTCACTGAGCGCCACCTTGAGCTGCGGCAGACGGCTGACATCCACGGAAGGATCGCCGTCCATTTCCACAATCTCATACTTCTTCAGAATGAGATCCCCTCCCGACGACCTGCCGAAAACCGCTCCGCCGACACGTTGGGAGCCGAGACTGATGACTGCGATGCTAGTTGGATCTGCCATGCTGGAAAGGGTGAAAATCGCTGAACGGTGGAACGCCTGAGGTGAAACTACTTGGCTCTGACCGGCACATCATAGTCGCCCCAGAGTGTCGCAAACGGCGTCTGAAGCTTGTTGAGAAGCAAGCCCTGCAGCATGGCAAAGGCCTCCGTCTTCTCCCACCATGCCGATTTTCCCACACTGGAGTCAGCGGCAATGGTTTTCCCTTCGGCGATGAATTCAACTCCCCACCCTTGAACATCCGAAGTTGCGGTCACATTGTCCTTGAGGAAGATCGATTTGAGTGCGGCGGGTGAGACATAAGCCAGTGCATGGCAGGTCTCCCCGGCGGGAATGTTGATCAAATCCAGCGTTCCTGTGATGACTTCGCGCTTGCCGTCCTTGGTCATGTGCTGAAGGGCCAGATAGATGTTCAACTGCATGGCCGAGTAGGTTCCGTTTCTGCCACCTGCATCCGGAGGCAGCTTGATGTCGAACTCCACATCCACTTCAATCCAGTTTTTAGGCCGCCAGCGCTTATCTTTCACGTTGGTGGCACTGAACATGGGCGTCTGTTGCTCGGCGACGGTGACACGCTTGATGTCCACCTTGACGGCGGGCAATGTTTCCGGGGCCGCGGGAGCCTGGGCTCGAGAAGCGGCGGCGAGGACGAGGAATGCAAAGGCCGTTGTGAGAAGTTTCATGGATGCGTTCGGTTGTTCTTGTTAATTTAGGGTTTTATCAGCAAAACGCCATGCGCATCAAGCAGGGATTCTCAGAAAGTCGCGAAAATACTCCACGGTGCGCGAAATTCCGTCTTCGAACGACACTTTCGGCTCCCAGCCCAAAAGTTTTCGCGCCAGCGTGATGTCGGGCTGGCGCACCTTGGGATCGTCCGCCGGCAGTTCCCGATATTCGATTGCAGACTTGCTGCCGGTGATGCGCAGGATCGCCTTCGCGAAGTCCAGAACCGTCATCTCCGTCGGATTGCCGATGTTCACCGGCTCATGGTAGTCGCCCTGGGAGAGCCGGTAGATGCCGTCGATCAAATCGGAAACAAAGCAGAAACTGCGTGTCTGCTCGCCTTTGCCAAACACTGTCAAAGGCTCACCCGCCAGCGCCTGCCCGATGAACGCCGGCACCACGCGCCCGTCCTCCAGGCGCATGCGCGGGCCGTAGGTGTTGAAAATGCGGACGATCTTCGTGTCCATGTCATGCGTGCGGTGATAGGCCATCACCAGCGCCTCGGCAAAACGCTTCGCTTCATCATACACGCCGCGGAGGCCGATTGGATTGACGTTGCCCCAGTAAGTCTCCTTCTGCGGGTGCTCCAGCGGATCACCATACGTTTCGGACGTGGACGCCAGCAGAAAGGTGGCGCCCTTCGACTTCGCAAGCCCCAGCGCGTGGTGGGTGCCGATTGATCCCACTTTCAACGTCTGGATCGGCAGCTTCAAATAGTCGATCGGGCTCGCAGGCGAGGCAAAATGAAACACAAGATGCACCTCGCCGGGCAGGTAGATGAACTCGGTCACATCGTGATGGATGAACCTGAAGTTTCCCTTGCCTGCCAGGTGCTCGATGTTGTGGACGTTGCCGGTCAAAAGACTGTCGATGCCGATCACATGATAACCCTCCTTCAGCAGGCGGTCGCAAAGGTGGGAACCGAGGAATCCAGCGGCTCCGGTCACGACGGCAGTCTTCTTTTTGTGGCTCATTGAGAAGGGATTGGGTGGCAGGGAGGGCGAGTCTGAGGCAATCCCATCATAGTGCAAGTAAAAGAGACCGCGTGACTCCTTCGTGATCATCTCAGGCTTGTGCATGACGGCTTTCACTGCGTAAAATGACATTCCTCACCATGTCCACCCGCGCCCGACTCACCGCCCTGCTTCTTTGCTCCGTCATCCTGACCGCCTGCGGCCCCTCTTCGGATGTCGAGACGGAGGTCGCTGAACTCGAAAAGAAGACCCAGCAGACGCCGGACAAGGTGCAGACCAGCCCCCTTCCAGCCCCATCCCTGCTCGGAGCCACCGGCCTCGCCGCCAAGGACGAACGGGCTGAAATCATTCTGCTGCTGCCGGACGTCCGCATTGCCATGCAGGAGTTCCAGCGCAACGGCCTGGCCATGCTTGTCGGCAGGCAGGCTGGCTACATGCTCACCACGCACGACGCCGCAGGCAGCGGCACGAAGCAGGTGGAGCAGTTTCGCCAGGCCATCGCCGCCAAGCCCGCCGCCATCATCGTCAGCCCCATCGATCCCCCGGCGTTCGCCGCTTTGATCGTTGAGGCACAGACCGCCGGCATCATCGTCATCGGTCTCGACAAACGCATGCTCAATGAGGGCTGCACCAGCCTGGTCTATAGCGACCAGCGCACCGTCGGACGCCTGGCCGCCGACACCGTCCTCGAAGCCCTCAAGCGCAAAGCGGCCGAGGAAAACCGCAGCGAAGTCACCGGGCGCGTCATTCAACTGCGTGGCTCAGCGGACAGCCATGCCTCCGATGAAATCGCTGCGGGCTTCAGCGAGGGCCTGCGCACCCAGCCCGGCGTCATCCTGGTCCATGATGCGCCGGCGGACTGGACCTCCGAAACCGCCACGCAGCGCACCACCGAGGCGTTTCGTCTCCAGAAGAACTTCGACGCGATCTACGCGCACAATGACGCCATCGCCGTCGGCGCCGCAAAGGCGGCGGAAACCGCCAGTGAGCGGGAAAACATCTTCATCGTCGGCACGGATGGTATCTCCGGTCAGAAGAAAGGCATGGAACTCGTCCGCCAGGGAGAGATTGATGCCACCATCGTTCAGCCCGCCCTGGTCGATCTCGCCCTGCAAATCATCGTCAAAGTGCGCAGTGACAAAACCTTCAAACCCGAGCCTGCCTATGAAATCCAGCCGGTGACCGTCGTTCCGAAAAATGTGGAGCAATCTCTCCGCGTCGGCACCTACAAGCTGCCGCGACTGTGATCGCGGGCGGCCCCTCCAGCCAACCGCCCACCGACAACGCCCCGCCCCCTAAGCACCCCTGGGTACCAAAACCGCCCATCGACGGCGGTTCACGGACAAAAAACACCCGCCCTTCCCCTGCCCTGCATCTCCATGATTGCCGCCTCCTTCCTCTGCCGTAACCTTTACTCAGCCATGGTACGTCCATTCACTGTCGCCCTCCTGACTCTCCTCGCCCTCATGGACGTGGGGGCACAGGATGCTGCTGCGCCCAAACCGGACGCCAAGGAGCAGCTCAAAGCCACGCAGAAGCTCCTCAAACAGGTCTCTCCCGGCGTGTTTGATCTCAACGGCATCAAGATCACCGCCGCCACACGCGAGCTGCGCATTCCCTGCAGCATCCTGCACCAGAAGCTGCCCATTGAATACGCCCTCTGCAACGACACCGGCGAGAAGCTCCACGAAACCATCCTGCAGACCACGGTGAAGCCCATTCAGGTCCAGCTCGCTCTTCTGCTCGCCCATTATGAGCCGGCCACCCTTGGCATCCTCGACAAACTCGACCCCAAGGAAGAACGCCCTTACCGGGACAAAGACACCGAGCCCAAAACTCCCGGAGCCAACCGCCTCTCCATCCGCGTCGAATGGAAAGAAGGTGCTCAGACCAAGAACGTCCCCCTCTCCGACTTCATCCAGAACATTGACGAACGCAAAACCCCGCCCGACCTCGACACCTGGATCTTCAACGGCTCCCGGATCGACGCAGAGGGCTTCGCCGCCGAAATCACCGGCTCCATCATCTCCACCTACGTGGACCGCACCGCCATCATCAACTCCCCCGCCAAAGGCAACCACCGCGACGATCTCTGGATCAGCATGCCCGCCAACATTCCGGCGGAGGAGACCCCGGTCACTCTCATCATCACTCCCGCGAAGTAGCCCCGGCTTGAAACTTTAAACCTGAAACCTGGAACTCCACCCACCATGAAACTCCCAGCCTTCCTCCTCATTCTCGCGACCTCCGCCGCCTTCGGCCAGGCCGCCAGTCAGGCTCCGCGCCATGAGTCCCTCAAACAGGAGTTGCGCCTCGGCGTCGAACGCGGCCTGAATTTCCTCCGCTCCAAGCAAAACCCGCAAACCGGCCAGTGGGGCGAGGCCGAGCCCGTCGCCATCACGGGTCTGGCCATGACCGCGTTCATGCTCGACCCCAACCGCAAGCCCGGCGATCCCGTCCCTGCCGAGGTCGAAAAAGCCACCCGCTACCTCATCAGCAACGCCAAGCCCGACGGCTCCATCACCATCAAGGCCCGCGCCACCTACAACACCGCCATCGCCCTCACCGCGCTGTTGTTGAATCAGAAGCCGGAAAACGAGGAAGTCATGCTCAAGGCCCGTCGCTACCTCGTCACTCGCCAGCTCGATCTCGACGAAAAAGGCAAGCAGGACAACCCCACCGACGGCGGCATCGGCTACGGCGAGGAAAAAGCCACCCACGCCGACCTTTCCAACACCACCTTCGCCCTCGAAGCCCTCTACTACGCCCAGTCCCTCCTCGCCGACAAAGGCGACGCCGCCAAAGGCGAGCCCCAGCTCAACTTCGGTGCCGCCATCGACTTCATCCAGCGCTGCCAGAACCGCCCCGAGAGCAACAAATCAAGCTGGGTCAGCAAAGACCCCAAAGACGCCGGCGGCTTCATCTACAACCCCACCGAAACCCGCGGCGCCAAGGTCGAAAACCCCGACGGCACCATCTCCCTCCGCAGCTACGGCAGCATCAGCTACGCCGGCCTCCTCAGCTTCATCTACGCCGGTCTCGACAAAAACGACCCGCGCGTCAAAGCCGTCATCGAATGGATCAGCGCCAACTACAGCGCCGACGAAAACCCCGGCCTCGGCGCCCAGGGCCTCTACTACTACTACCACACCCTCAGCAAGGCCCTCAGCATCGCCCAGATCGACTTCATCAAGACCAAAGACGGCAAGCTCATCGACTGGCGCGCCGACATCACTCAAAAACTCCTCAGCCTCCAAAAAGGCGACGGCTCCTGGGCCAATTCCGAAGGCCGCTGGATGGAAAGCGACCCCGTTCTGACCACGAGCTACATCTTGATGGCGCTGGGACGCATTCATCAGACTCTCTGAGCCGCTCAAACGGAGCGCGAGCATGGCTTTAGCGTCATCCTCTTTGAATCAACAACCTCCCCCTTCCGCTCCATGGGTATCAAAGCCAGGCAACAGGGTCTCTGGAGAAATGGTTGTCACGTCCGCCCGGTCTGGTCCAGAATCATGACACCGTGATCTCACCCAATCAGAATCTGGTCGTTCTTGCCTTCGTGACCCTGCTTTTCT
>DAORHS010000022.1:0-14965 GCA_035438165.1 Prosthecobacter sp. | reverse complement strand
ATCAACACCTTCATCAAGCAGCGCTACGCCACCTTCGACACCGGCATCGGCGCGAAGATCGAGAACGGCGAAGTCGGTTTCGAAGAACTCGAAGCCCACATCCTCGCCAACGGCGAGCCGCTTCTCGGCAGCGGCCGTCAGGAGATGCTTGAAAACTTGGTGAACGAGTATCTTTAAGGAAGCAGTGATTCAACACCGCAGAGTTCGGAACGCCGCAGAGGCTTGTTTCACAAGGGCATTCTCTGCGGCGTTCCTGCCTCTGCGGTGTAAATCAGTGTTTCTTCAGCCTGCATCAACGCGGAAACCCGGCTGCTTGGGTTGAATTCAAATCACGCATCCCAAACCACGAGGCGGTCGGCAACGACCGCCTCGTTTGCCATTGGGTGGAAAGGGATGGACTCGGTGAAAAGCAGCCATCAAGCAGAGGTTGCGTTTCCCTGGAGCGCGGGCCTCCGAGCCCGCAGCATGCCGCAAGTACAAGCAAGGGAATCACGTCTCGCCCGTGCCGCCAGAGAGTGTCTCCCCGGCGTGGCGAAGGCTGGAGGTTCGAGCGGAGCCAACCGTGCTGGCGGAGCGCTGCGGGCTCGGAGGCCCGCGCCCCAAAAACATTTCCTCGGCGAATGCCGGGTTCTATTCGGGATGACAGCTCAAGAGCGGCTGAAATGATCCCTTTGGCGGCACCACTGGGCCGTTTACCGGCAGGACCGGTCCAATTAACGGGAGGAATCATCCGTTTACCCTGCGGGTTAAACCGTTTGCCGGGCGGAGGAAGCCGTTTATGCAGCGCAACAAACCGTTTACCGATCCGGTTAATCGGTTTGTTGCGCCGGTTAAATGGATTCATGCGGAGGTTGAACCGCTTGTTCAGGCGGGTGAACGGATTAACCGGCAGGGGAATCAGTTTACTCCACCCGGTAATCGGCTGAGTCAGCCGGGTAAATGGCTCATTCCACCTGGAAAAGGGGGCGGGACGCCGGGAAATGGCGCGGAAAGTGTCGTTATTCCGCCGGGGCAGGCGGAGATTCGGCGGAAACGGCCGGGGAATCGGCGCTGGCGGGCGGGGTTTCTGCCGGAGCGGGGCGGGGAAGGGTGCAGCGGTAGAGACTGCCGTTCCGGCCCGTTCGCGCTTCGGTGATGACCACCTTCCCCTGCCGGATCATGCGGTTGAGAAAGGTCTTCACCGTGCTGGTCTCCGGGAAGTTGTGCGTCACCTTGTACACCGCCCGCTTGAAGTCCTGCGGGGCGAAGCTGCCCTCCGGCATCTGCACCAGGCAGTCCATGAGGATCTCCTCATACGGCTTCTGCTTCACCGCCGGGACCGGGGGCTGAACCGGTACTGCGGGCGCAGATGCAACGGCCACCGCCGCCGGGCTGGCCGTCAGCAAGGGCCGATGCTCCTCCAGCAGCGCCCGCACCTTCCGCACCATCTCCAAATCCGCGACCAGCTTGGCCTCCAGCCGCGCCAGAGCATCCGGGGATAAATCAGAAACCGTCATGGGAAAGGGTGATCCGTTTCTTGAATGGCGTCAAATGGAAGCATTGGGTTTGTTGGAGAAGAAAGCATCGACAAGTTCTTTGGCTAGCACGCGACTAAGGATGCGCACGGAAACCGTCTCGAACACGGTCGAAGGTGTGGCATTCAGGCAAGCGACGAGAATTTGGAACGCCTCCTGGCGTTCTCCGGCTGCTAGCGAGTACTGCTTGCTGAACGCGTCGAAACAACGGCAGACACCGACCCAGAGATCAATTTCCTGCTCGGCGTGAAGATCGCGTCGGAAGCCGTCCTCCCAAGCCTCGTAAGTCTTGGGATAAACCTCCACCAGCGACTGTTCGATGTAGAGAATCTTTTCGCGGAGTGCGCCAATAAATGGCGGATGTCGATGAGTCCCCTGTTTTAATTGTGCGCTGTCGGCCCAAAGGATTTCATCGCTGCCCTTCATTCGGATACGGACCATGCCGGCAGCAAGCTCGGTAGCCGGGATCGTAGTCGTCTCGCGCGTGGTGAAGTCATAGACTTTCACGAACTCGGTCTTGGTTCCACTCATGGTGAATGATTCGTTGTTATTGGTGTGCGTGTCGCGACGCCTGAAGTTCGCATCAGGTGACGGCAAGCGTCGATGACACGACAGATGCCATTCGAGCCGCGGCCTGCATCCGTTTGGATCGCCTTTGGTGTTTTGTGTGGCTCAGTCATGGCTGGGTGCCGCTGGACTCTTCGTCGTCAGTTTCACGGTCCGTGTCCCACTGCGCAAGCTCATCTACTGGTCGTGGCAAGCGGCCCTCAAGCCACTCGGCACATGAATCAGGGGTAAACGACGGATCAGTGGACTCGACAACCCATGATAGAAACTCCGCTCCGCCATTCAGGTAGGGCGGCGGCGAAACAGGCTTGAAGACGGTCGGTAGTCGCTCACTGACGGATAAGTAGTTCAAGACAAATCCCAACTCTTGAACATGCCGCCATGCGAGATGGTGCTTGATGTCGATGTGGAACTTCATCCACCAGTTCCCATTCTCAAAGTGTCCAGTTCCGATCGATTTGCGACCGCCAGGAAGATCAATGGCTGGCAACCTCTCCATGAAGGACAGTAAGCGTTCAAATGTTGCGTCGGCTTCTTGGTTCATTGCGTTCGGCTACGCTTTTGGGGCCATCCGGCTCAGACGACGGCGAAGTGGAAGCGTCGATGACACGACCGATGCCATTCGAGCCGTTGCCTGCATCCGTTTTATCCGCCCCCTTTGTTTCATAGCGGTTCAGTTCATTCATTCCGACGTGAGATCAATCGCTGTCGTAGTCGCCGTGCAGGGTCAACGAGAAGGTGAGCAACGGCGGGAATCAAGATGAAAATGATCGACCCTGGATGAGGTGCCATTGTCTGGAGATACGGAATCGTCAGAGAGGACAAAATGGCGATTATATCGATGCAGACAATGAATCCGATAATGATCTCACGGATCGAGGCGGTTCGGAAGATCAACCAAATCCATAGCGCAATTCCAACCTGGAAGGCGACGAGTGAGTAAGTCCATCGTAGATCGCTCACTCTGAAGCGCAGAACTGGAAACGCAAACCACGCCCCAGCAAGTGCGGCGAGGTAAACTGTTGTCCACAATCGTGCAGTGCGAATCTGGCGTATCGAAAAGTAACGTTCGCTCATCCACCAGATCCAGAACACGGGAAGCACAGCAAGCCCGATCCAGAAAAAGACCCTGCCTCGGTGCGTCTGAAGGTCGGTGGACATTATTTCTTGGGCTCATGGTTCGCCCTCGTGTGGCCAATAGGCTTCTGTGGTACGCTCATAGGACTACAAGTGTGTCGAAACAGCCGGGCGTCAACGTGTCAGCCGCTGCTCTAACTCGGACTCGATTCTGGCATAAATTTCTGAGCTCACTGATCGTGCCTGCACCAGCCTCAGTCGTTCTGAGCGTGAAAGCAGAGTCTCTGGCCATCCGTAGAACGGTGAACGGCGATAAAACACCTCTGTCCAAGGGGTGCGAACTCCTCGCCCATGAACAAGATAGTGTCCGATCTCGAATAACTCTCGATGGTAGGTCTGTGGGTAGATCGCTGGGCCGCGGGGCTGGCCGAGACGAAGCATGCCTGCGATAACTGGCATACAAACATACAGACCAATCACGACGGCAAGTGACCAAATAACTCGACGGCGGTTTGGTAGCTTCATGGCGAGTGGCGTGTTGAGTTTGGCGAGCAGTGTAGATGGTTAACAGATTCGTGTGAATGTCAGCGTCTTTATAGTCAACGGTTTTGTTGGCCTAGTACTAGATTTGGCACTCATGGGAGCGGATTGCAGGGAACGTAGGCCGGGAGTGTTTGGCGCGTGGGGTGCCGGTGCTGCGAACGTCTTCTTCGCCAAACTTCCCGGCTCGACGAACGTCTCACCGCCTGCGCAGCCGCCCAGACCAGCCGGGAAATCCGGCGAAGGAGGCCCATGACATGGACGGAGCGTTGAGCGCCGGACACTCCCGGCCTACGACCCGAGTTCCGAAGTGCCAGGTGTTTTGAACGGGCTCTTTGAATTCAACACGCACCTCGTCGAAGTCGAACGTTCCCACGGCGAAAAGACTGCGGGCCACGACCTCGACCTTGAGGCAACCGGGCGGCAAAACGAATTCGCGTTGGGTAGCGCCTGCGGCGCAACCCTTCGCCAGGTTACCGAAGGCCCTCGGCCTTCAAGACCGGCTGCCTGGGTTGAATCCAAATCACGAGGTGCAGGGTGTCCGGCAACGGACGTCCTGTTTTTTCTTGGACCGACAAAACATTGAGGCCGAACGAGTCGCGGGCGGCCTGTGCCGGGGCGTGAAATTTTGAACTCGACTGGAATGGGGGTTTTTGCTGTTAATCCCGGCATGAACACGCAATTCTTGGAAAGAGCGATGCTGATTACCGGTGGCTTTGAGGGTTCGGACCCTTGGGCCAACATCACAGGGAACTTTGATGACGAGGGCCTCACCTGCGGGCAATTGGGCAAGACGATCCGGGCAGGCGACCAGCAGACGGTGGTCAAAAGTTACCTGACTGCGCATGGCACGTCCGAACTGCTGGGTCTCATGCCCGGGAAAGGCGATGAATACATCAAGGTCATCCGATCGAGCATCGCCAGCGGCATGGCCGTCGTGGTGAACTGGAGTGACAAGAAAGGCCGCGTGATCGAGCCGTACAAAAGCGAGCTCGCCGCCTTCTGGAAGAGCGCGAAGATGGTGGTGAAGCAGCGCGAGCATGCGGAGGCGCACGAAGGGAAACTGGCCGACACCTGGGTGGCCGAATGGAAGGGCAACGGCAGCTTTCAGGAGTTCGCGTTGTTCTTCGATGTCGCCGCACAGAACGGCAGTCTCAAAGGCGTGACGGCCGCCGTGGTGGACGCGTACATCGGCGCGAATCCGGTGTCAGCGGTCGCCAAGGCGCTGCAATGGGTGGATTCCGTGCCGAAGAAGACCAGCGGCTACGACGATGCGAAAAAGAACGTGCCGCTCTGGCGGGGGATTCTCGCCACGGCGGAGCTGCAGATCATCCGGATGTTCATCTTTGCCATCCTGCGTGCGCAAAAGGCTATTGCGGCATGGCAATGGGATGTCGCGAACCGCAAGGCGACGCTCGCCGTGGGGGAAGGCTGGGTGCACGGCAAAAAATGGAGCTTTCTCGAGAAGTTCGATCTCGTCGCTCCGGCCGTCATTCCCGTGATCGAAGAGGTGGCCGCCGCCAAACCTGTCGCGCCGCCGGTGCTGCTCGCGCCGCCTGTGGAAGGCGCCCTGTTCCGCATCGCCGCGCATTCGGGGCTCTGGCTGCGCTCGACTCCTTCATCATCGGGAAACAAGAACAAGATCGCCGCCTATCCGCAGGGCACGCTGGTGCGCTTTGTGGCGAAGTCTTCCGAGAACGAATGGTGGGAGGTTTCGATCGATGCGGGAGGCAAGACACGGCAGGGCTTCATGGCGGGCGGTCTCCTGAGCTCGGTGGCTCCCGTCGTGGCCCCGAGTGCGCCGATGCCATCGCCTGCACCAGCCGCGCCTCCAGCACCACCGGCCACGGCGGCGGGCGTGGTGGAGGTGCATTTCCCGAATCCGAAAAACAGGCCGGTCAAACGCGCCGAAACTTCGGGCCGGATCTGGAGGCTCAACGAGCCCGGTGCTCCGGCACGGGCTGGAAGCACGCCGGCCAAACGTGCCGCCGAACTCGCGGACATCATCGCCTGGCTCAATCCCGAAAAGTCCAAGCGCCATCTGCCGGACGGCAAGAACACCTACTGCAACATCTACGCCTACGACTATGCCTGCCTCGCGCAGTGCTACCTCCCGCGGGTATGGTGGACGCAGAAGGGCATTCATGAGCTGACGCTCGGCCACACCGTGGTCATCAAGTATGAGGACACGGTCGATGAACTCACCGCGAACATGCTCTACCAGTGGTTCCGCGACTGGGGCGGCCAGTTTGGCTGGACCGCGGCGCAGGACCTGGATGAGCTTCAGGCCAACGCGAACGCAGGCGGTGTCTCCATCATCGTGGCAAAAAACAGCCAGGGGCACGGCCACATCACCGCTGTCGTTCCTGAAATCACGGGCAGGCAGGCCCGACGCGACGCAGCGGGCCATGTCGTGATCCCGCTTGAAAGCCAGGCCGGCAGCACCAATCACAACTACGTCACCAAAGCTTCGCCGTGGTGGAAGCCGGCCAAATACACCACCGGCTTTTGGGTGCATGCATGACCGGCGCGGCTGAGCATAAACTTTAGCAGCCACGGAAGCATCGGCTGAGCTGGTTGTAATAGATGGCGTCATGTTTTCCCTGAGGGAGCCATGGGTCTTGCATCGTCGCTCGATCTGCGGCACCCGTTCTCATGACTGACCCCCTTTGGTTCAAAGACGCTGTCATTTACCAGCTTCACGTGCGTGCCTATTGCGACGGAGATGGAGACGGGATCGGGGATTTTCGCGGATTGATCTCGAAGCTGGACTATCTGGAGCAGCTCGGCGTGACGGCGCTCTGGCTCCTGCCGTTTTACCCCTCGCCTCTGCGTGATGACGGCTACGACACGGCGGACTACATGGCCGTGAATCCGACCTATGGCACGCTGGCGGACTTCCAGGAATTCCTCGACGAGGCGCACCGGCGCCACATGCGCGTGATCACCGAACTGGTGCTCAATCATACCAGCGACCAGCATGCGTGGTTCCAGCGCGCACGCCGCGCCAAACCCGGCACGCCCGAGCGTGACTTTTATGTCTGGAGCGACACCCCGGAGCCCTACCGTGAGGCACGCATCATCTTCAAGGACTTCGAGCATTCGAACTGGGCCTGGGATCCGGTGGCGAACGCCTACTACTGGCATCGCTTTTATGCGCACCAGCCGGACTTGAACTGGGACAATCCGGAAGTCGAAAGGGTCATGTTCAAGACCATCGACTTCTGGCTCGGCATGGGGGTGGACGGCCTGCGGCTCGATGCGGTGCCTTATTTGATCGAGCGCGACGGCACGAACTGTGAAAACCTGCCCGAGACGCACGCGATCCTGCAGCGCCTGCGTGCGCACATCGACAGCAAGTTCCCCAACCGCATGCTGCTTGCCGAGGCGAACCAGTGGCCCGAGGAGGCGGCGGCATATTTTGGCAAAGACGGGGATGAATGTTCGATGGCGTTTCACTTTCCCGTGATGCCGCGGCTGTTCATGGCGCTGCAAATGGAGGACCGTTTTCCGATCATCGACATTCTCGAACAGACACCCGCGATCCCCGCGAACTCGCAGTGGGCCATGTTCCTGCGCAATCACGATGAGCTGACGCTTGAAATGGTGACCGACGAGGAGCGCGACTACATGTACCGCGTCTATGCGTTCGACCGCCGCGCACGGATCAATCTGGGCATCCGCCGCCGCCTTGCGCCTCTGCTGCGCAACAGCCGCCGCAAGATCGAACTGCTCAACGTGCTGCTGCTCTCGCTGACGGGCACGCCGATCATTTATTATGGCGACGAGATCGGCATGGGAGACAACATCTACCTGGGTGACCGCAACGGTGTGCGCACGCCGATGCAGTGGAGCATGGACCGCAATGCAGGCTTCTCCCGCGCCAACGCCCAGCAGCTTTATTTCCCCGTCATCATCGACTCGGAATACCACTACGAGGCGGTCAATGTGGAGACGCAGGAGCGCAATCTTTCGTCGCTGCTGTGGTGGACCCGCCGCATCGTGGCGATGCGCCAGCGCTTCAAGGCCTTCGGGCGCGGCAGCATGGAGTTCCTGCCGTCGGACAACCCGCGGGTGCTTGCGTTTGTGAAGGAGTACGAGGACGAGAAAATCCTGGTCGTCGCCAACCTGTCGCGTTTCGCCCAGGCGGTGGAGCTGGATCTCACGCGCTGGCAGGGCCTGCGCCCGATGGAGGTTTTTAGTCACAACCGTTTTCCGGTCATCGCCGCCACGCCCTACTTCCTCACCATGGGGCCGCATGATTACCTGTGGCTGACGCTGGAGCCGGATGTGGATCCGCTGCGCATCGGCGCCGACTTCAATCCGCCGCTGCTTGAGCAAGCTCCCACCTGGGCCAGTGCGTTGCAGGCACTGCGCAGTCCCAAATTCACGGACCATGTCCTGCCGGACTGTCTGCGGCACTGCCGCTGGTTCGGCGGCAAGGCCCACGCGCTGCGCAGCGTGCAGGTCCTGGACGCCATGCCGCTCGGCGATGCCGCGACTGGCGGCGACGCGGGACGTCTGGCCTTTCTCCAGGTCAACTATTATGAAGTCACGCCGGAGACCTACGTGCTGCCGCTGCAGCTCGCCGCCGCCAGCCAGGCCTCCGAATCGATCGTGGCGCGTTTCGCATCGGCTGAAAGCGAGGGGGTGCTGTTCGATGCCATGGACGACGAACATTTCCGCTCGTCGTTGTTTGAACTCATTCTTGGAGAGAAACGGCTGCGCGGAAGCTCGGGTGAACTCGTGGGGATCTGCGGTGACGCGCTCAAGGCGCAGGCTGCCGAGATCACCCTGCCGCTGCCCTCACGTGCGCTGCGTGCCGAGCAGAGCAACTCGGCCATCATCTACGACGGCCGGTTCTTCCTGAAGCTCTACCGCAGGCCGGAGCTGGGTGAAAATCCAGACGCGGAACTGCTGCGCTTCCTGAGCGAGCGGCAAAGGTTTGCGAATGTGCCGGGCTACTGCGGAGCGATCGAGCATCGGGTGCATGGTTCGGAGCCGAGAGTTCTGGCGCTGCTGGTGGCGAACGTGCCCAACGAGGGCGACGCCTGGACCTACACCCTCGATGCGCTGGGACGCTTCTACGAACGCGTGCTGGCACTGCCGCCGGAGAATGACGGGGTGACGCCGGCGCTCATTGACGAAGTTGTCGGCGGTGTGTATCCCGAACGTGCCCGCCAGTTGGGCGAACGCACGGCCGAGATGCATCTCGCGCTGGCGGCGGACCTTGAGGATCCCAGTTTTGCGCCCGAGGAGTTCACCGGCCTCTATCAGCGCTCGCTCTACCAGTCCATGCGCGCCGGCACACGGCGCATGAAGCAGCTTCTGGAGCGCAAGCTCGCCGGCCTTCCTGAAAAACATCGCGCCGAGGCTGCTGCACTGCTCCGGCGCGAGGATGACATCCTGCACCGTCAGGCGACCATGCTGGAGCAAAGAATCAGCGTCACGCGCATCCGCCATCATGGCGACTATCACCTCGGTCAGGTGCTCAACACGGGCCGCGATTTTGTCATCATCGACTTCGAGGGCGAACCCGCCCGCGCTCTCAGCGAACGCCGGATCAAGCGCTCGCCTCTGCGCGATGTCGCAGGCATGCTGCGCTCGTTCCATTATGCGGCGCATACCGCGCTCGCGCGTCTGCCCGGCCTGAGGGATGAAGACGCCGCCAACCTTGAAACCTGGGCGGACATCTGGGTGGAGCGCATCAGTGCAAACTTCCTGGATGCCTATCTCGCGACGGCCAAAGGCGCCTCCTTTGTGCCCAAGGACGAAAAAGCTCTCAAAATGCTTCTCGAAGTCTATTTGCTGGAAAAAGCCGTGTACGAAGTGTGCTACGAACTCAACAACCGGCCTGACTGGATCCACATCCCGATGCGCGGCATCACGCGTATTCTTGACGGAGGACAACACTCATGAACAAACGGGCGCGCCAACGGCGCCCTCAAGGCGCTGAAATCGTTGAAGGCGGAGTGCGCTACCGCATCTGGGCGCCGGAAAAGCACCGGGTGGAGGTGCGGATTCATCCGCTTGGAAGCGAGTCCATGCGAACGCTGCCGCTCGCACCTGAGGCCGATGGCTATCATTCGATCATCGACCCGGCGGGCATTGCCGGGGACCGTTATCAGTATGTGGTCGATGGTGAGGGACCGTTTCCTGATCCGGCATCTCGTGCGCAGCCTGACGGAGTGCATGGCGTGTCTCTGGTGGTCGATCCGCAGATGTATGTATGGCGGGACTCGGAATGGAAATGCCCGCCGCTGCGTGATCTCGTCCTCTACGAGGTTCACATCGGCACGTTCACGCCCGAAGGCACGTTTCGTGCGGCCATCGGAAAGCTGCCGCACCTGCGTGAAATGGGGATCAATGCGCTGCAAATCATGCCCGTGGCCGATTTTCCCGGCGGCAGAAACTGGGGCTATGACGGCGTGAGCCTGTTCGCCCCGGCACGCTGTTACGGCACGCCGGATGATCTGCGCGCACTGGTGGATGCGGCCCACGCCCAAGGCATCGCGGTCGTGCTGGATGTGGTTTACAACCATCTCGGCCCTGACGGCAATTACCTCGGCGTTTACAGCCGTTTTTACTTCAACGACGAGGTGCACACGCTCTGGGGAGCCGCGCTCAACTACGACGGCCCGAACCACGCGGCTGTGCGCGAGCACTTCCTCTCAAACGCCGCGTACTGGCTCGACGAGTTTCATTTCGACGGCCTGCGGCTGGATGCCACGCACGCCATTCTGGATGCGTCATCCCGCCATCTCATCGCCGAGATCGCGGACACGGCGCATGAGCGCGGGGCGTTCGTCATCGCGGAGGATGAACGCAATCTGGCGAGCGTGATCGATGCCGGCGGCGACGGAGCGGACGCCGTTTATGCGGATGACTTCTGCCACACCATCCAGGTCGCTCTGGGCGATCTCTCCTATCACGATGACTTCACCGGCAGCGCTGCGGAACTGGCCGATGAGCTCCGGCATGGCTGGCATTATCGCGGTCAGATGAGCCGGCATCTCGGGGCTCCGCGCGGCAGCGAGTGCGACCATCTGCCGCCGGAAAAATTTGCCTTCTGCATCAGCAATCACGACCAGGTCGGCAATCGTGCCTTCGGTGAACGTTTGCATCAGATCACGACGCCCAAGGCCTACCGTGCGGCGAGTGCGCTGCTGCTGCTGGCTCCGGCCACGCCGATGCTGTTCATGGGCCAGGAATGGGGCGCATCCACGCCGTTTCAATACTTCACCGATCACCATGCCGAACTCGGACGCCTTGTGACCGAGGGCCGACGCAAAGAGTTCGCCCGCTTCCCTGAGTTTCGTGATCCCAAAGTGGCGCTCAGCATTCCCGATCCGCAAAGCATCGCGACGTTCATGCGCTCGAAGCTGGACTGGGACGAAGTCGCCCGGCCTTCGCACCTCGAGCTGCTCACGCTTTATCGCGAATGCCTGCGGCTGCGTGCCTCCGATCCCGCGCTGCGCCCGGCATCGCGCAGCGGGTGGGAGGTGCCGGACCTTGGCGTTGCGGCATTGCGATACTTTGGAGCGGAGTTCGAGTGGCTCATCCTCGCTCATCTCGCCAGCACCCCTTTGGCAGTGACGCTGCCGGATGCGCACTGGACGCGCATCTTTTCAACCAATGAAACACGCTTCGGCGGCAGCGGCAGGTCCGGGTTTGATCCCGGGGCCGACCGGGTGGCGTTTACACGCCCTGAGCTGCTCGTCCTGCAATCAACGAAATGACTCATACCCGTTCACATATCCCCACCGCGACGTACCGCCTTCAGTTCAACAAGCACTTCACCTTCCGGCAGGCGCGTGATCTGGTGCCCTATCTGCGTGATCTGGGCATCAGTCATGTCTATGCGTCACCCTTCTTTCGTGCCGGCCCCGGGAGCCTGCACGGCTATGACATCGGCGATCATAACGAACTGAACCCGGAAATCGGCTCGCGTGAGGACTATGATGAATTCGTGGCCGCGCTGCACGCGGCGGGGCTGGGCCAGATCGTTGACTTTGTGCCCAATCACATGGGCATCGGCTCGCCGGTGAACACCTGGTGGATGGATGTGCTCGAAAACGGCCCCAGTTCCGTGTTCGCGTCCAATTTCGACATCGACTGGCGGCCGCTCAAACGCGACCTCAACAACCGGGTGCTGCTGCCGATTCTGGGTGACCAGTACGGCCGGGTTTTGGAGCGGGGCGAGTTCAAGCTCGAGTTTGAGTCAGGCGCGTTCTTTCTGCGCTACTTCGACACACGGCTGCCGGTGGCGCCGCGCACCTACACGCAGATTTTGCAGCCGGCGCTCGGCAAGCTGGCGGCATTGGGCGTGTCCGAGGATTTTCAGGCGGAGTTTCAAAGCGTCATCACCGCGCTGGAGCATCTCCCGCCGCGCACGGAGACGGATCCGGAAAAGATCGCCGAGCGCGTGCGCGAAAAGGAGATCATCAAGCGCCGTCTTCTCCGCCGCTGTGAAGAATGCCCGGAGCTGGTGGGTGCGCTCACGGCCACCATGCGTGAAATCGAAGGCCACCCCGGCGATGCGCGGAGTTTTGACGCCTTTGACGAGCTGATCGGCGGGCAGGCCTACCGCCTGAGCTTCTGGCGTGTCGCGGCGGAGGAGATCAACTACCGGCGCTTTTTTGACATCAACGAACTGGCCGCCATTCGCGTGGAACTGCCCGAGGTCTTCGAGGCCACGCACCGTCTGCTCTTTGAGTTAATCGGCAACGGCTCTGTGGACGGTGTGCGCATCGACCACGTGGACGGGCTTTGGAACCCTGCCGAATATCTTGCGCAGCTTCAAGCACACGCGGCGCAGCTTTCGGGTGGAAAGCCGGAGGATCTGCCGCTTTACCTGGTGGTGGAAAAGATCCTTCTCGGGGACGAGCGTCTGCGTCCCGAGTGGCCGGTGCACGGCACCACCGGTTATGAATTTGCCAATCAGACCATCCGCCTGCTGGTCGATCCTGCGGCTGAGAAGTCGCTGACCGAGAGCTATGAGAAGTTCATCGGCGGCATTTCGCGTTTCAGCGAGATCGCCTATCACCGCAAGCAGCTCGTCATGCGGCTCGCGCTTGCCAGCGAGATCAACGTGCTGGCCTACATGCTGGACCGGCTTTCAGAGCGCAACCGCTGGTATCGCGACTTCACGCTCAACGCGCTGACCACCGCGGTGCGCGAGGTGATTGCCTGCTTTCCCGTGTATCGAACGTATGTCACGCCCGATCAGGATCCCAGTGAGGAGGATGCCCTCGCCGTGCGCCGTGCCGTGCGGCTGGCGGAGCGCCGCAATCCGGGCATCGAGCGCTCGATGTTTGATTTCCTCGGCGAGATCCTGCTCAAGAAGTTCCCGGAAAACATCGACGAGGAGACGCGGGCTGCTCACATGCGTTTCGTGATGAAGTTCCAGCAGTGTACCGGGCCGATCATGGCCAAGGGCGTCGAGGACACGAGCTTCTACATCTACAACCGCCTCGTGGCGCTCAACGAGGTGGGCGGCGAGCCGCACCACTTCTCGATCTCGCCGGAAAAATTCCACGGTGAATGTGTGGCGCGGGGACGCACGCACCCGCACTGCATGCTTGCCACCTCGACGCATGACACCAAGCGCAGCGAGGATGTGCGCACGCGCCTCGCCGCGCTCTCGGAAATGCCCGCCGACTGGCGCAAGGCGCTGCGACGCTGGAGCACCATCAACCGCCGCCACAAGCGTGAGATCGAGGGCGAGTTCGCGCCCGATGCGAACGAGGAATACCTCATCTATCAGACCCTGCTCGGCACGTGGCCCCTGGAGCCGTTGGACAAGCCTGCGCGCGTGAAATACCTCGCCCGAATTCAAGACTACCTCATCAAGGCCATCAAAGAGGCGAAGGTGAACAGCAGCTGGGTGCAGCCAAACGAAGAATGGGAAGGCGCGGTGCGTGACTTCGTGGCGAAGCTGCTGCGCGCAGGCGCGAACCGTTTCCTCGACAACTTCAAACTGCTAGCAGAGCGTCTGGCCCAGCTCGGCATGGTCAACTCCCTTGCACAGGCCGTGCTCAAATCGACGGTTCCCGGCATGCCGGACTTTTACCAGGGCACCGAGCTGTGGGACTTCAGCCTCGTCGATCCTGACAACCGGAGGCCGGTCGATTACGAAGCGCGTCGCCGGGCGCTTGCCTCCCTTGATGGTGCGGATCCGGCGGTCTTGCTGCGTGACTGGCGTGATGGCCGCATCAAGCTGCATCTCACACGCACGCTTCTGAACTTCCGTCGCGAGCATTCCGCGCTTTTCATGAACGGCAGCTTCACGCCGCTGACTGCCGGCGGATCCTTCAGCGAGTGCTGCGTGGCTTACGTGAGACGCTTCGAACAGGACTCACTGCTTGTGATCGTTCCCCGCCTGACAACTCGTGTCGGTTCTCCGCCGGTGGGTGACGTCTGGCGCGACACGGCCATCGACTGGCCCGCCGACTTCGCCGGCCGGAAGGTGCGGGAACTTTTCACCGGCGTATCGTTCACGGTCGGCGGTGATTCGCTCACGATCGCCGATGCTCTGCGGGTTTTGCCTGTGGCCGCGTTTGAACTGGTGTGAGCGGCTGGAGATGGAGTGCTGCCGAAGAGGGCTTCTTTACTTCTTCTCGTCGTCCTTCTTCTCCGGCTTCGTCAGCTCGCGCATCGGGTTCGGGGCCTTGTCCTCTTTGAAGAGCTGAAACTTGCTCTTCACCGGGCGGCGCGGCCAGAAGTTGTTCTCCACGTCGGTGTCCACGAGTTCCTGCCGCGGGTCGAAGGTGACCGATTTGAGCTCCTTCTTTGTGAAAAGCAGCTTTGAGGCCTTCTGTGTGTTGAAGCGCCAGATTTCCGGCGGCAGCTTCAGCTCCTCGGTGCTGCCGTCGGTGTACTCGACCTTCAGAATCACCGGTGTGACGAGTCCGCCGACGTTACGCAGCTCAATAGAGTAAAAGTTGTGTTTCGTTTGGAGCAGCTTCGGGTCGATCTCCTCCTCGTTGAGATCTTTGATGAGCGTCTCGAACTTCTTCTTCTCGCTCGGCAGCACGGTGGTCTTGTCGAAGCTGTCGTAGAAGTCCTTCAACTCGGGAAACCTGTCCACGCGCTTCGAGAGCGGGTAGTTGCGCTCCTTGGTGGTGGTTTTCGGCAGTTCGTCCTCCTCCTGCTTCTTTTTCTTCTTCTCGATGGCGGGATCGCGTGAGTCGAGCTGCAGCCACCGCACTTCATCAATGGAGACATCGACGTGATCGACACTGAAAAACCAGCCACGCCAGAACCAG
>DAORHS010000021.1:0-15146 GCA_035438165.1 Prosthecobacter sp. | reverse complement strand
GTCCTTCTCGGACTTCAAGCCGCGAACAAACGCGGCTGCGTCACCATTGCCTTCACGGGCGAAAAGGGCGCAGATTGCGCCGCCGAGGCCAAACTGAGCTTCAAAGCCCCATCGTTGGTCACCGCACGCGTCCAAGAATGCCATCTTCTCGTCGGGCATCTCCTTTGCGATGTCGCGGAGCAAAGCTTCGCGGCGGCTTAAGCCCGCCTCTCGCGTCCTGCATGGCCGCTGGCAGTCACATCCTCCAAACGCTCTCCCTGGCGACCACGCTGCGGATGGTGCGCCTGTTGCTGAGCTTCGCGCTTACGTGCGTGCTGGCGCGTTATCTTGGCGGCAGTGGTTTCGGTCAGATCGCCGTCGCCATGGCGGTCGTATCGATTCTCTTGAGCATCGGAGAGCTTGGTTTCGCGCGCTACACTGTGCGGGAACTCATGAAGCCGGGCAGTGATCAGCCCGCCGTGCTCGGAACCACGATCACTGCGCGCTTTTTCGTCTCCGTCGTGCTGTTCGCCGGTCTCGTGATCTGGATTGGCTGGCGCAGGCCGGAAGGCGGCCTGCTCCTGGCCGTCTATGGCACGCAGTTGCTCACCAATCCCGCCACCGAAACGCTCGCGTGGCTGGAGGCGCACGGGCGTGTCTCGCAGTCGGTCATCGCCCAGTTCGCCGGCTTCATCGTCAGCGCCGCATGCATCGCCCTGGGCATCTGGAATCATGCGCCGCTGTGGTTCTTTGCTTTGACTTATGCGCTTGAAGGCTGGGTCTTCATTTCGCTCAGCAGCTTCGTTTTCTGGCATCATGGAGGACGCGTCAAACTGCGTTCTTTCCAGGTCTCGCGCGCCCTGGCGCTGGTGGCCCGCTCCTGGCCTGAACTCGCCTCGCAGGCGGCGCTCATCCTTCTCTTTCGTCTCGACACCCTGATGATCGAGTGGCTTCGCGGCGCGGAGGAGGCCGGCATCTACGGCGCGGCCGTCCGCGTCTCTGAAATGGCCTACTTCGTTCCCGGCATTCTCGCCACGCTGTTTCTTCCGCGGCTGCTGGAAGCCCGCCAGACCAACGGCACGCTCTATGACAAACGTGTCATCGACTACTTCTCCGCCTCCGTCATGCTCGCCTTCAGTGTGGCCGCCGGACTGCTCATGCTCTCCCCTCTGCTGCCCTTCGCCTTCGGTCACGCCTTCGACCGCAGCTCCGAAATGCTCCGTATCCACGCCTGGGCCTTCATACCCTATGCCATCGGCATCGCTCGCACCCAGATCCTCACCGTGGAGGACAAACTCGCTGCGAACTTGCCCAGTGTCATCGTCGCCGTCGCCATCAACGCCTGGCTCAACATGGAGTGGATCCCCGCTCACGGCGGTGTTGGCGCCGCCTGGGCCACGCTGGTCTCCTACACGCTCGCATGGATCGTCTGGACTTACTTCTCCCCCGATCTCCGCACGCACGTCTCGGGGTTGATGACACGTGCCTTCATCGGTTTGCCGGGCTTCGCGATGGTGCGTGTGCGCTCCTTCCTGCACCCATGAAAAATGCAAATGAGTAAATCCGAATGACGAACGAAGCCCCAATGCCGAAACCGAAATCTCAAGCTGCCCTGTCGGCTCGTCATTCGCACTTCGTCATTCTTTCGTCATCCGTCATTTGCCCGCTCCCGCAGGTTCAGGCGCAGCCTCGCTCCTGACCCGCTTCTCCGCCTCCCTCTCTCCCAACCATGCAAGGCAGGGCTTTCATCATCTTCCTCGGCGGCCTCGGCGCGGTGTACGTCATGCTCTCCGTGCTGCTTGCCGGCGGCAACTCCATTGGCGCTCTCGCGCAGTTTCTCTCCCTCGGTTCCTTCATCCTGGCCGTGGTGCAGCCGCGTCTCGCGCTTTACCTCATGGTCATCTACGCCGGTTACAGCGATCTGTTGAAGCGCATGATGGTCTTCGACGGTCATGTCACCATGAACGACGTCATGTGGGTGCGTGCCCTCTGTCCGCTCACGCTCGCCGGGATCTGCGTCGGCACACTGGTTCGTTCCCTGCACGATGGCAGCCTGTACCAGAGGCGCAGGCTTGTCTCGCTGCTCGTGTGCATCCTTGGCTTCGTCGTCTCCGGCGTTTCCGCCCTGCGCAGCGGCGGCGGCTTCAATGCCGCCGCCACACAGCTCGCCGACGGAGCCGCCTACATGTTTCTGCTGTTTGTCGTTCCCTGCATCTTCCGCACGCCGGATCAGATCATCGCCTTCATCAAATACAGCCTCATCGTCTTCATCCCGGTCGCGCTCTACGGTCTGAAGCAGCAGATCTTTGGCCTCAGTGACTTTGAAATCGAATACCTCCAGTCGGGTCTTACGGTTCTCTCCAAGCATCTCGACGATGTGCGTCCACGTCCGTTTTCAACGCTGGTGGACAGCTCGCCCTTCGGCACGAGCTGCGCGGTGTGCGCCTGCCTGGCACTCATGGTGCGCCGCCACCATCGCGACACCGGCACTCGAACCTGGGGCATGATGAGCGGCGTGCTGTTCACGCTCTTCGTCGCCGGGTGTGTCGCCAGCATGACGCGTTTTGCGAACATCAACTGGGCCTTGCCGCTGCTGCTGCTTCCGGTGCTTCGCAGCGCCCGCGGGACCGTCTCTCTCTATGCGGCCGTGGCAGCGCTGTTCTTCTCCGCCTGCATCTTCGCCCAGGAGCTCATCAATGGCGTCACCAAGCTCACGCTCTGGGCCTTGGAAAATTTTGGCGGCACGGCCATTGGCGAGCAGTTCGCACGTTTCTGGACGATCTGCGACCGCCTTGAGGGCATGTACGATCTCGCGCATAACCCGCTCATGTGGACCATGTTCGGCTACGGCACCAAAGGCGCGGCCGACATGCATGAGGCGCACCTGGTTGCCAGTCATGATCTCATCTCGAATCTGCTGCTCGAGATCGGCTGGCTGCCGCTCAGCTTGCTGCTCGTCATTGCCGCCCTCGCCCTGCACTCCTTCCATCGCAGCATCCTTGGATTGCGTGGCACGCCTGTCTTCAGCATCTGCCTGTGGATGGCCGGCATCGAGTTCGGCCTGCTCGTTCATAACATCTTTGCAGGAAACGTCACCTCCACCTTCCCGGTGAACTTCTTCTGCTGGTTCATCGCCGGTGCCTTGAACGCCTGCATCATCCATCAGGAAAGTCCGAGGGTGAAAAAGTCGCTGCCAGCAAAGCCGTCGCCGCTTCCTCGGCATTTGTGCCACCCCGCCTTCGCACGTTCAGAAAGCGTGCCGTTCAACCGGAGCCTGCCTCATGGCTGATTCATCCCCGCTTGTCGTCCTGGCACCCTACGCTCTGCGCGACTGGAGCGGCCGGCCGCGACGCTTCCTGGATCCGGCGCCGTTGCCTCTTCAGGGCGGGGCGATTGTCGGCGACATGTTCGAGAACGATGAACAGCTCGAACGCGACTACCATCGCCGACGGCGCGGCGTGGTGCGCCGAATGATCGCCGCATCCCGCCTGATCGCACGGAACTACACCGCGCTCCACCGTGCGCGCATGATCTACTGCCTCGACGGCATGCACTACGCCATCCTGCTGCTGCTGTCGCAGTGCGGCCTGTTCCGCACCCATGGAAAAATCATCCGACGTCTCGCCTTTCATGACTCGGCCTGGCAAAGGCTCTCCCCGCGCCTCCGAAACGCCACGCCGTCCTTCCAAATCGAGTGCATCACCCGCGAGCAGTTTGTCTCTGCCTCGCAGAAACTCGGGGAGAATCGTGTGATCTGGCGTCCGTGGAAGATCGACACCGGCTGGTTCCAACCCGCGTTCGATGTGCCAAAGACGCGCGCCCTGCTGCCCGGCAACATCAGCCGCGACGAATCCATCGTCCCCGCGTTGCTTCATCAGGGCATCTCCATCACCCGCATCGCCCGGCTGGCACATCTGGAAAAGCACTACGCCGTTGAGATTGCCGATCCACGTTTTGAACTCGTCACGAACGCCTCCCATCGCGAGTACCGCGAGCTCCTGCTTGCTGCTCCCGCGGTCCTGCTGCCCATCGTGCCATGTGACGGCTCCGCCGGACTCACCGCCGCGATGGAAGCCATCGCCTCCGGCGTTCCGGTGCTTGCCAATCGCAGCATGGGCCTCACGGAACTCTTCGAGGAGTGCGAGTATCCCATTCCAATGCTCAGCAACCTCGATCCCGAAGAGTGGGCGCAGGCCTACCGCCAGATTGAGGCCGAGCATGATTCTCCCGACTTCCTCGAGGCACTCGACAACTCACGCCGGCTGCTGCTCAAACACCACCGCATCCTTCCCATGGGCGACGACTGGGCGCAAGTCTTCGCCGAGGCCTGCGCGGAGGAGTCTTCCACCTGCGAAGATGGATTTGGCGCAGCCTCGCCCGCCACATGAAACCCGGCCTGCTGCTCATCAGCCATGCCTGCGCCGCGCTCGAAAACCGCAAAAAAGTCCAGGCGCTCGCCGCGCACTTCGATCTCGTCTGCGTCACCTCCACCATCGAGCAGCGCATCGTCCTCGGCCGTCCGTCCTCCGACTTCGACAACGACAGCGATGAGCCCGCCCGCAACTACCAGCTCATTCGTCTTCCCCGCCGCGGTAAAACTGACACCACGTTTCGCTATGGCGGCCTTGCCGCCGTCATGCGCTCGCGTCGCTTCGATGTCATCCTCGTTGAAAACGAGCCCTGGGCCGTCATCTGCTGGCAGTCACGTCTTTGGAAAGCCTTGCTGCAACGCGACGCCATCTTCGGCGAATTCACCTGGGAAAACGTCGAGCGCCCGAGCTGGAAAGGCTTCATCCTCGCCGCCATCTACCGCGCCATGACGATGACGACTGATTTCATCATTGCTGGCAACCAAGCCGCAGCCCGGCTCGTGCAAAAACGCGGCGCACGAAAGGAGAACGTGCTCGTCGCGCCTCAGTTCGGCGTTGATCTCGACAATCATCAGCCTGCCTCGCTCTCCGAGCGCGATGAACTGCGCAAAACGCAAGGATTGCCCACGGACACCTTCATCGTCGGCTACTGTGGCCGTCTGACTGAGGAGAAAGGCGTCCGCGACCTGCTGCAAGCCTGCGACGAACTGCAAGCCGTCCGCCTGGCCATTCTGGGCTCCGGCAAACTCGAGACGTGGCTCCAAGAGCAGCAGCAGACGCGTCCCTGGCTCCATCTGCTGCCACCACGTCCGCATTTCGAGATTCCTGCCTTCCTGCGCTGCCTCGATGTCTTCGTCCTCGCCAGCAAACCTGTACGCACCATGGAACTCAGCTGGGAGGAACAGTTCGGCCACGTCCTCATCGAAGCCATGGCTTGCGGCGTCACCACGCTCGGCTCCAGTAGCGGCGCCATTCCCGAAGTCATCGGCCATGACGAGGCTATTTTCCCGCATGGCAATGCCGCCGCACTCACCGCCTGCATTCGTCGGGTGATGCACGATTCCACGCTCGCGCAAAGCCAGCTCGAACGCACTCGCAAGCTTTACACGCACGATGCCGTCGCTGCACAGTGGGCCTCGTTCATTCAGCAAAAGCTCGCCGCATGAGCAGCTACCGTGACATCCTCTATCGCGACTACTCCGCCACCTTCGGTGGTCAAAAGGTGCTCGATGCCTCCGTGCAGCACGCACAATACGAAGCCACTTACGATGCGCTGCCTTCCAATCGTGACGCAGCCATTGCCGATCTCGGCTGTGGCAAAGGCGAATGGCTGGCGTGGATGGCCTCCAAAGGTTTTTCCCAGCTCACCGGAGTCGATCTCTCGCCTTCCGACCTCGCCATCGCCCGTCAGAACGATCCTTCGCGCACTTGGATCGAAGAAGACGTCATCTCGTTCCTCGAATCGCAGAACAACGCCTTCGACCTCCTGCACGCGAAGGACATCATCGAGCACTTCACCAAGGACGAGTTCATCCGCTTCCTCCTCGCCGCCAAAAACGCGCTCAAACCCGGCGGTGAACTCTGGCTGCTCACCTTCAACGCGCAAAGCCCGCTCTCGTCCGCCACCCGTTACGGTGACTTCACCCACGAGATCGGCCTCACGCCCGCCAGCATGGCCCAATGCCTTCGCGCCTGCGGCTTCAAGCACATTTCTGTCCAAGGCCGCCACTACTGCTCCGCCTCCGCCAGCGGCCAGGCACGTCGCATCCTCGGTGAGATCGTCTTCGGCCTTGCCCGTCTGCTCCTGAAAATCCGCCATGGTGATGCACCGAAGGAACGCGCCATCGACCTGCACTGCACGCAGCCGGATTTGTTTGTGATGGCGGTGAACGCCCCGACGTAGGCCGGATGTGTTCGGCGCAACAACCGCCTTAATCTCCATGCGTCACTTCGCCGAACTATCCGGCTGTCCTTTGGTGATCGCAGCCCCCTGAGCCGGATAGTTTGGCGAACAAAGCATCAAAGCTCGCGAACGTCACACTCGCCAAACACATCCGCCCTACAGCCACCTCATCACCCGCTCATGCACTGCATCGACGCTCCAACGATTCAAGCACGCCATCGGTGCCAGCGTGTTCAGGCAATGATTCACGGGCCGCGTCGGCAGATCGCAGGGCTGGCAGCTCAATCTTGGCTCGTGCAGCAATTCAAATCGTCCCCGATGCCAGACCGGATCCCAGCGCGGCGAGGACGGTCCGATCAAAATGACTCCTGGAATGCCACAGGCCGAGGCGATGTGCATCGGCCCCGAGTTGTTGCCCACAAACAGTCTCGCCCCGGCGATCACACGCACCAGTTCATCGAGTGTGCTCGTCTTTACGCGCTGCACCGCCTCACTCAAACCTGCCTCATCACCTTGCACGATCCAGCGCACCACATGCGTCTCCGCGAGACGATTCGCCAGCGCGACGAAGTTTCGCAGCGGCCAGCGCTGATACTCACGACTCGCTCCCGCATGAATCACGATCGCGTCAGATTCATCGCGGCCAAACGCACTCAAATCCGGTGCGGGCATGACCTCGGGCAGTTCAAACTTCAATCCGGCGGTGAGCCAGTTGTGCGAAGCCACGGACATGCTCTCACTCACCGCAACACGACAAGGAATCAGGAAATTCAGCTTCACATGCGGCGTCTGCGGTCCAACACACAGCTTCGCGCCGCTCACACGTGCCAGCAGATGCGCCACGTTGCCCTGATCATCGCCGAGCAGGCAGGCATCCGGCTTCAAAGCCCGCAATTCAGCCGCCATGCGTGTCAGCAGCCAGGGTTTGCGCCACGCGCCGTTGAATTCCGTCGTTTCGAACACCCGCAACTCCACCTGCGGGCAGCAGACTTCATACAATCGTGCCGCTGTAGGACTCGTGAGCACCACGATGCGCCAGTCCGGATGCGCCGCGACGAGCGACTGCACCACGGGAAGATAAACGACGTTGTCGCCGAGTTGGTTCACTTTGAAGACGAGCAGCGTCATGCGTGATCACGCTAGCATGAACGACGTAGTCCGCGAGTCCTCTCGCGGCGAATCACCCCTGATGCAGGCAAACACGAGAGCCCTCCCTTTGAGGGACACGGTTGAAAACCCGCCGTGCGAAGAATCGCGGACGAAATGCCCCGCCTGTGATGCCACCGCTGTCGTTGAGGTCGGCCATGCCGGCGTCTGCCATCTCTGGCGCTGCGTCTGTGGCCTCGTTTTCGCCGATCGTGCAACCTGGCACGATCCGTATTCAAACCGCGACTACTACGATCCGGCCAATCAGCCGGAAGAAAGCTATCCGCTGTACATCACCGCCACCGAGCGTGATCGTATCGCCAGTGTGAGCCGCTTCGTTCAAACCGGCCGCCTGCTTGATTTTGGCGGGGGCATTGGCAAAACCGCCCTGGCGGCTCACGCGTCCGGCTTTTCCGCGATCGTGCTCGAAGACAGTCACAAGGCCGTCAGCGAAGGCCGGACACACCATCCCGAAATCGAATGGCACGAAGGCCGGACGATCCCCGGCAGCATCGCCGACGGGAGTTTGGACGTGGTGACGATGTTTCACGTGCTGGAGCATCTCCCCGATCTGCGGACCACGCTGGCTCAGATGCATCGCAAGCTGCGTTCAGGCGGCCTGCTCGTCATCGAAGTGCCAAACTGGGGCAGCCACATGCGCCGGCTGCGCGGATTGCGCTGGCAGTTCGTGCTTGATCATCATGTGAACCACTTCACTGCAGCCAGCCTGACCTCGCTGGTCGAAAGGTCCGGTTTCAAACGTTGCGCCGTCGAGTTTCGTCGTACCTTTGCCATCAACGAATCGCAATCATGGAAGGAACCGCTGAAGAAACTGCTCTGCCTTCTCGGCTTCGGCGACATCCTGCGATGCGCCTTCATCAAATCATGAAACGCTGGCTTCCATGGGTGTTGTCCGCCCTCAGTGTGGTGATGCTCCTCGCGGTTCAACCCTATGCGGCGGGCTACGGCCACTTCCGCCGCACGATTTTCGCGGAACTGCTCATGCAGTGGAAGGATGCCACATGGCAGCACGGCGCCCTGCTGCCGTTCATTGCCGGTTATTTGATCTGGCGTCGTCGCAGCGAGGTCGCCCGGCTTCCCGAATCATCCAGCCGCTGGGGGCTCGTCCTCATTGTCTTTGCCTTGTCCCTGTACTTCGCCGGATTCCGCGCCAACAACTTCTACTGCGGCTACCTCGCCATCATGACCTTGCTTGCCGGGGCTTCGCTCTGGCTGGAAGGCGGGGCACGCAGCCGTGTGCGGTTGTTTGCGTGGCTGATGCTCGGTTTCATGTGGCCGCTGCCGTTTCTGGAGGAAAGCATCGGCTACCAGATGCGCCTCATGATGGTGAAGACGACCGGCTTTGTGCTGAACGCCGTTGGCGTCGATTCACTCGTGTCCGGCACCGCGCTGCAGTCGATGCCGAATATCGAATTCGGCCGGAAGGCGGGTGATTTTTTCAGCGTGGGCATCGCCGCGCCGTGCTCCGGCATGCGCTCGCTCTTTGCACTGCTCGTGGTGGGCGCGTTGTTCAGCTGCTTCCGTCAGCGGCTGCTGTGGCGCAGGCTGGCGCTGTTCAGCACGATCCTGCCCATCGCCATCGTGGCCAACATGGTGCGCATCCTCGTGCTGATCTTTGCCGCCATGGTCTTCGGTCAGGAATGGGCCATCGGCCCTGCGGAAGACGAGGTCTCGAAGTTCCACACCTGGACCGGCATTGTGGTTTTCCTGGTGGCGCTGCTGTTGTTGCAGTCCGCCTCATCGCTGCTGAACCGCCTGTTCGGCGGGCTCGGTCTTCGTCGCAGCCGCGTGGTGACCCGTCAGGTCGTCTCTTCCATCTCATGATCGCTCGTGCCGCCATTTTATTCGCGCTTTGCGGCATGACAGTGTTGCTCTGCCAGTTCTCGCCCCAGCCCAAAGGCGGCGACGAGGCAGGTGTGCCTGCCGCATTGCCGATGGTGGCGGGCAGTTTCGTCGGCGAATCCGAGCCGCCGAGCGACAAGGAGCGCGCCTTGCTGCCTGCCGACACAGTCATCGTGAAGCGCGAGTATCGCACGCCGGGCCGTTCCATGACGAATCGCGATCTTGCCCATGTCTCGCTGGTTATCGCCGGAAACGACAGTCGCAGCATCCATCGTCCGGAAGTCTGCCTTGATGGGCAGGGCTGGACGATCACCGATTCACGCGTGCGCGAGGTCAAGCTGCTCTCCGGCGAGCTTTTGCGCGTGTGCGATCTTGCCATCGAGCGTGAAGTGCTGCTGGGCGACGGCACGAAGCTGCCGCTGCGGGCGCATTACGTTTACTGGTTCGTCGGTGCCGATGTCACCACGCCGAGCAACCTCGAACGCCAGCTCATCAGTCTGCGCGACAGCGTGCTGCGCAATGTGAACCACCGCTGGGCCTATCCGTCCGTGATGGCGCGGGTGACGGACAACCTCACGCCGCAGCAAAGCGGCGAACGTCGTCGCAATGATGAAGAAACTGTCCAAATGATCCTCTCGCTCATTCGCAGCCTTGCACCGCACCTGCAGAGGGGCGAGATGCCGCACCCATGATCTCCAAACTTCAGGCTCATCTTCAGCCGCTGGGCCGCGTCGCCGTCGCCTATTCCGGCGGTGTGGACAGCACGCTCGTGCTGAAGGCCTCACTTGATGCGCTCGGCAGCGAAAACGTTGTCGCCCTGCTCGCCGTCTCGCCCAGTCTGCCACAAAGCGAGAAGGACGAGGCCATCGCGCTCGCCAAACAGATCGGCGCTCGTCTTGAACTGCTTCCGACGGAGGAAACGAGCGATCCGCAGTATCAGGCGAACGCGCCGAACCGCTGCTACTTCTGCAAAGATCACGTCTATCGCGCCCTGCGACAGTTTGCGGAGCAGAACAGCATCGCGCACGTGCTCGACGGCATGAACGCCGAGGACACGCTCGACGTGCGCCCCGGTCGTGCGGCTGCCCGCGAATTGAAAATCCTCAGCCCGCTGCACGATCTCGGTTTCAGCAAGAAGGACGTGCGTGAAGCCGCCAAAGCACTTGGACTGCCGAACTGGGACAAGCCCGCCGCCGCCTGTCTCGCCTCCCGTGTGCCCTACGGCACCAGCGTGACGCCGAAACTGCTCTCCCAGATCGAACGTGCCGAAGCCGCGCTGTTTGATCTCGGCTTTCGCGAGCTGCGCGTGCGCCATCACGGCGACGTCGCGCGCCTCGAAGTGCCCGAGGCTGATTTGATGCGCGCTTTGCAGCAGCGCCAGGAAATCACCGTCGCGTTGCGTGGCGTCGGTTATACCTACATCACGCTCGATCTTGCCGGTTTGCGCTCCGGCAGCATGAACGAAGTGCTCCAAGCCCGCTCCGCATGAACGAATCAAAGCTTGGCGAACTCCTCGCGCAGGTCAGCGAAGGCAAACTGCCGCCGGACCAGGCGCTGGAACGCCTGCGCACGCTGCCCTTTGCCGCAGCCGGAGAGGTTCTGGCCGACACGCATCGCGTCATTCGTCAGGGCTTTCCCGAAGCCGTGTATGCCGAAGGGAAAACGCTCACGCAGACAACCGATGCGCTCACCGCCCTCGTCGCCGCGCATGGATGCGCCCTAGCCACGCGTGTGACGCCCGACATGGCCGCGCTGCTGCTCCAGCGCTTTCCCACCGGCAGCTATGACGGTGTCTCGCGGCTCTATCGCATCGGGCAGATGAACGGTCCGTTCAAATCGGCACCGGTGGCAGTCGTGTGCGCGGGGACTTCGGACCTGCCCGTCGCTGAAGAAGCCGCGCAGACCCTTGAGTTTGCCGGAGTCCGCGTCAATCGCATCACCGACGTCGGCGTGGCCGGCTTGCATCGTCTGCTGGCCCGGCTTGACGATTTGCGTGAGGCCAGCCTCGTCATTGCCATCGCGGGCATGGAGGGCGCGCTTCCCAGCGTGCTTGGCGGTCTCGTCGGGTCACCCATCATCGCCGTGCCGACCAGCGTCGGCTATGGCGCGAATCTGAACGGCATCGCCGCGCTGTTGAGCATGCTGAACTCTTGCGCCAGCGGCCTCACGGTGGTGAATATCGACAACGGCTTCGGCGCGGCGGTGGCGGCACTGCGGGTGTTGAACAGGCCGTAGTCCGCGACTCCGTTCGCGGCTCATTCCCATCCACCGCGACAGAGTCGCGGACGACATGTCCCTCGAAGACACTCTCTATCCGCTGCTCAAGCTCTACGAAGCAGCGCCACAGCCGGTCAAATCGCTGGCAGGACATGCGTATCGGGCGATTCCCGCTTCGCTGCGTTACGGTTCAGCTTATGAGCGGTTTCAAAAAGACGCACGGGAGGTGGAGTCGTGGGATGCGGAGACGATCCGGCGTTATCAGATCGCGGCCTTGCGTGATTCATTGATCGCCGCTTCGAAAGCGCCCTTTTACGCGGAGCGCTTCGCGGCCTGCGGTGTCGATCCGGCGAAATTCGAGTCTCTGGAGCAACTGAAGGACTATCCGCTGCTGACGAAGCAGGATTTGCTGTTGCACCGCGAGCAGATGGTGAACCCGGAGTTCGGCGCGAAGCAGCGGCTCTACATCACCACCGGCGGCTCCAGCGGCGTGCCGGTGGGTTTTTATCTGCACAAGGGCGTGAGTCGTCCGAAAGAACAGGCCTACCTCGAAGCGCAGTGGTCGCGGCGCGGCTATCGCGTGGGAGATCGAGTGGCGGTGATTCGCGGCGGCGTCACATCCAGCAAGGCACGCGGCGGCATCAGCTACTACGATGCGACGCGGAACTGGCTCATCCTGTCCTCGTATCACCTCACGCCGGAGCGTCTGCCGGAGTATGTGGCCGCGTTGAACCAGTTTCGACCACAGCACCTGCATGCCTATCCCAGCGCGGCGCTGATGCTGGCACGCGGACTGGAGCAGGCGGGCGTGAAGCTCGATTTCCCGCTCACCTCGCTGCTCTGCGGCTCGGAAAAGCTCACGGCGGAGTCGCAGCAGCATCTGGAGCAGTTCTTCGGCGCCTGCGTCTGCCACTGGTATGGCCACAGCGAGCGCGTGGTGCTCGCCGCGCAGGGACGCACCTCGAATCACCTGCATTTCTGGCCGACCTACGGCTTCGTCGAGTTCGGCGAGGCCAATGCCGACGGCCATCGCGAAATCATCGGCACCTCGTTTCACAACCACGTCATGCCGCTGATCCGGTATCGCACGGGAGACTTGGCGGGAATGACGAATGACGAATGTGGAATGACGAATGCCGTGATCTCGGAGGTCGTGGGCCGCGATTACGAGTTCCTCATCAGCGCCACCGGCCGCCGCATCTCGCTCACGGCGATCAACATGCATGACCGCCTCTTCGACGGCCTCCTGGCTGTGCAATTCTTCCAGGAACGCCCCGGCGAAGTGGAATGCCGCTTTCAACTCGGCCCGCAGTGGCAGAGCAGCCGCGAGGAGGCGATGCGAGCGGGCTTGCTGAAGAAGCTGGGCGATGATTTCACCCTCACGCTGCGTGAGGTGAAGGAAGTGGAGAAGACGAGTGCCGGGAAGCACAAGTGGCTGGTCACTGGACTAATGAATTCTGTTCCATAAGCCCGATGAACCCCAAAGAAGAATGTGAACTCTTGTTGCAGACCGTTTTGACGTTTGCCAAGCAGATGCTTTCGGAAAACGGGGAGTTCTTTCCGTTTGGAGCAAAAATGAATCTCGAAGGAACGATCACACACGTTGGAGCATCGACAGGCGAAGAACGTCCGAGTTCAAAGGAACTGATCGATCTCATGATAGAAGCTTTTCAGTACGAAGCGCGTGAGCAAAAGCTGCGAGCTTGTGCGGTGGTGTATGACAATCTTATCAAACCGCCAGGGTATGAAGTAAAGAAGGATGCAATCGCCATCGCCATGGATCATATGAACAATTTCTCTGTCGTGATGATGGTCCCCTACGAGTTGAGAAAAGACACAGTTCCCATTTATTACCAGCCATTCGCCTTTCCAGGTGATGGGCTAATTTTCTCGTCAGCAAACGAGAGCGCCAACTAATTTCGAATGAGACAACTCGCCCAATACCAAGACGGACGCCTGGAACTCCAGGACGTGCCTGCGCCGGTGCCGCCGCCGGGCGGGATTCTGGTGCGGACGACGTGCTCGGTGATCTCGCCGGGGACGGAGCGGATGAAGGTGGAGCAGGCGCGGATGTCGCTGCTGCAAAAGGCGAAGGCGCGGCCGGATCAGGTCAAAAAAGTGATCGACACGGCGAAGACGCTGGGCTGGAAGGCGGCGCTGGAGAAAGTGCGCAACCGGCTCGAATCGCCGACGCCGCTGGGTTACTCGGCGGCGGGTGTGGTGGTGGCGGTGGATGAGCTGAACTCGCGCTTCCGCGTCGGTGATCGCGTGGCCTGCGGCGGCGCGGAGTGCGCGTTTCATGCGGAGATGATCGCCGTGCCGGATCTGCTGGCGGCTCCGATTCCCGAAGGAGTGGAGGACTGGCAGGCGGCTTACACGACGCTGGCGTCGATCTCGATGCAGGCGGTGCGGCAGGCGGAGGTGCGGCTGGGAGATCGCGTGCTGGTCATGGGCCAGGGACTGGTCGGTCTGCTGGCGACGAGTTTGCTGAAGGCCTCCGGTGCGCGCGTGCTAAGCATGGATTTCGTTTCCTCACGGCTGCAAACGGCGCTGTCGATGGGAGCGGAGCGGGTGGCGAATCCGGCGGAGACTAATGTCGAAGACGTGGTGCGGGAATGGACGAACGGCCACGGTGTGGACGCGGTCATCATTTGCGTGGGCGGCAAATCGAGCGGTCCGGCCGATCAGGCGATCGCGTGTCTGCGAGATCGCGGCGTGATGGTGATCACCGGCATTTACGATGCCGAGCTGTCCTGGAAGACGGCCTACATGAAGGACATCCAGGTGCGCTACTCCCGCAGCTACGGCCCTGGCCGCTACGATCCGCAGTACGAGTGGGGCGGGAAGGATTACCCCATCGGTTATGTGCGCTGGACGGAGAATCGGAACTTCGAGGCCTGTCTGGAACTGATGCGCACGGGACAGCTTGATTTGAAGCCCGTGACGACGCGGCGGGTGGGGTTTGGGGCTGTGTTGGACGTTTACGACAAGCTGGAGAGCGAGCTTGGCGTGGTGATTGAGTACTGTAGTCCCGGCTTTAGCCGGTCTGAGGAGGTGAAGCCTGCTGCGGAGTCACAGATCCCGGACCGCCTAAAGGCGGAACTACAGAACGGCGTTGAGACGCTCGATGTCATCGGCGCGGGGAACTTCGCCCGCACGATGTTACTGCCGCATGTGAAAGGGAAAATCACACTCGGCGCCATCGTCAACGCCACTGGCCTCAGCGCTCGTCATGTGAAGGAGAAGTTCGGCTTCGCGGCAGCGGAGACGGATGCGGCGAAGGTTTTCGAGAGCAATGGCAACGCGGTGATGATCGGCACACGGCATCATCTGCATGCGCCGCTGGTGTTGAAGGCGCTGCAAAGAGGAAAGCACACGTTTGTGGAGAAGCCGCTGTGCCTGACACGGGAGGAACTGGCGCAGATTGATGAGGCGATGAGCTCCAGCAGCGGCAGCGTGATGGTGGGATTCAATCGCCGCTTTGCTCCGGCGACGGTGGCGATGATGCAGACACTGCAAAACATCCCAGGGCCGAAGACGCTGGCCTTCCATGTGAACGCAGGCGTGCTGGCACCGGATCACTGGTATGCGAACGTCGAGGAAAGCGGCGGTCGTGTGCTCGGTGAGGCTTGCCACTTCTTCGATTTCGCCTGCCATGTGCTTGGCAG
>DAORHS010000020.1:0-15346 GCA_035438165.1 Prosthecobacter sp. | reverse complement strand
CGAGTGAAACGCTTCTCTCCATGAAGCACGTCATCAGGTCGGTCTTCGCCCGGCTAAAGTGAGCTTCAACAAAGGAACTTAGGGCATCGTTCATCTTGCCACTCCCCATATACGGCGGGTTGGCCACGACGACGTGATACCGCTGGGTGAGCGCCTCGGCTTGTTCGAGCACGCGCAGGACTTTGAGGTGCGTCTCGCGCAGGAAGAGCTGGCCGCCGAGGTCCTTCGCCTCGATGGCGCGGCGGGCGATGGCGATGGCCCGTTCGTCGAGGCACGGCTGGATGAGCGAGCCGAAGTTCTTCGCCTCCTCGAACTGGTGGAGCAGCCGGAGCATGGGCTGATTGAAGAGGTCGCCCAGCCCGAGGGCGTGGATGTAGTCGCGCAGTTCGTTTTCCGCGAAGCGCACGTCGCGCAGCTCGATGATGCGGGGCCGGACGAGGTGTTCCGGCTGGAAGAAGCGACGGGACTTTTCCCGGGCCTTGAAGACGAGGGCCAGCTCGGCGAGCTGGGCGGCGCGGGGGCAGATCTCCAGCCCGTGCAGATTGTGCCGCAGGATGAGGGCGGGTATCTCGGTGGGCGCGTAGCCTTCCTCCTCGTAGATGAGGTAGAGGAGATCGAAGGCATAGGTGAGCATGTGGGCGCTGCCGCACGCGGGATCGAGGAGCTTGAGGTCCTCGGGCTTGAGGATCTTGAGGAAGTCGGTCTCCGGCTCGCCCTCGATGTAGTAGGGCATGTGCTCACGCAGCCGGGAGCCGGGGCGATTCAGCAGCCAAAGCCGGCCGAGGGAGTTCTCGACGAGGTAGCGGACGATCCAGTGCGGGGTGAAGAGCTGGGTGACGGCGGGGATGTCCTCGATGGGCACGGCGCTCTTGCGGGCCATGACCTGGTCCTTCCGCTCGGAGATGTAGAACTGGTAGAGCCAGCCGAGGATCTCGACATTGGCCCGCTGCCCGTCGCCGCAGTCCTCGTCGCTGATCTCGGTGCGGAAGCCGTGGACGACGGAGTGCTCGGTGAGGAGGTCATCGGGCAGGAGCAGCTCGGTCTCGTCGTCGAGCTTCTCGAAGAGGTTCGGCAGCAGGGCGTGATAGAAACGGCAGGCGGCGAGGACGAGGTGGCGATAGACTTCGCCCTGCGGATCCGGCGACGGGATGCGGCCATCGAGGAGGTCATTCAGCCGGGTGGGGGCGGTGTGGGACTTCAGCTCCTCGGGCAACGCTCCGGTGCGGGTGAGCTTGAGCAGCTCGGGCTGGGTGTCCGCTGGGCTGGCCGGCGTAAGGACGCGGGCACGGAACGGATGCCAGCCGCGAGCGTCCATGAAGCGGAGCGCAGCAAGGCGGTTGAACCAGGTGTAGGCGACGCGATCGATGAGCCCGGAGCGATCCGCCGTAGCAAGCTTCCTCAACGCTGCGACCTGCGGCGCGAAGGTGGTGAGGTAGTCGGGCGTCTGCGCGGTGAGGGCGAAGTCGAGCTTGCGCGTGACGGCCTCCATGAGCTGCTTGCGGACGGCGGGGGCGAAGGTCTTGAGGGCGGAGGTGTTCATGGCTTCACGAAGCGGTCGTCGATTCCAACGTTCAGGAGAGCCCATGTGGTGAGCTTGAGGGATTTGAGTTTGTCCCTAGTGGTTTCCCGCTTGGTATCCCGCTCGCCAGTCTTTTTGGTGGCATTGACGTAAATCCATGGATTCAGCGCGGGGCCATCATAGACGACCCGGTATTGCCCATCGTCATCCTCCTTGAGTTGAATGGCTATGAAGTGTCCATCGCCATGCTTGATTGCAATGCTGTCGTCGCGAAGGCTGCAACGGACCTGAACTTTCCGTGTTGCGTCGTCCTTGAAGTGGCCGTCATACTCAGGCCCAGCCCCTTCCGTGAGAATAATGGGGGCGATCATCGCTGCCACTAATTCACCCAAGTCCCCGACCAATCTGCCATCCAGGGAGAAGTCTCGCGCTTCGTGGTCACCGCCCTCGGTATGCTTCAGGTATTCCTCCCGGAGCAAGTCTCGTCCTTCGATCAATTTTTTGAAGCCCGGTTTGAGCTGTGATGGAAGCGGGCGAAACTTATTGTTGTCCAGCAACGCGCGCCCTTGATGGGATCTCGTCTGCTTTCGGAGTTCAAGGACTTGCTTTGGTGACATGAGGAGTGCGGGGATTGATCTGAGGCTGGAAGCTATTACTCAGGTGGGAGGCGGAAATAGGTCTGGACGGCGGAGCGCAGGACTTCGGGTCGGAAAGTTCCGGGCAACGTGGCTTTCAGCGAGGCGAGGATGGCGACCCATTCGGCGGAATCCGCAGGGAAGGCCTGAAGGAAGCTGACGAGATCCGTTGCGATGGAGGCGGGCAGTTCTGGCCCAGGCTCACCGGGGAGCGTGGCGGCAAGGCGGAAAACATCCGCGCGATGCTTATCGATGTTTTTGGCATCCACGTTTTCTCCATCGGCCTTGCGCTGGGTAAGATTGAGCCACGCATAGGCTTTTAGGGGGATCAGAGCGGTTGCATTGGCGACACGCACGCCGTCCCGCAGGTCATGATGGGTCTGGATGAGCCCGTAGTAGGCATCGTCGAGAAGAATGGCGGAAAGGCTGTGCTGGCCGGGCTCGACAGCGACGGGAATGATTTCCTGCTCAGGGCCAATGTCAAAACCCTCGGGCGTCCGGCTGAACAATTCCAGCATAAAGGGGAAGTCTTCCCGTGCTGGTTTGGCAAAACGATAGAGAATAGGAACCCCTTCACTGCGCTCGCGGATCTCATATTTCCCCTCAGCAACGAAGGCCCTCATCGCCGCCACAAAGGCCTGATCGATCACCTCGATCATGAGCACGATGTCCAGATCTTTGGTGGCACGGAATGACAGCCCCTGAGCGGTGAACCACTCCTCACAGGCGGCACCGCCGATGAGCGTGAAGGAGCCTTCAAACTGACGGAAGCGGTCGCGGAAGATGTCGAGGCCTTTCACCATGATATTTGGTCGATGAGTCTTTCGAGTTGCTGCTGGATGCGTTCATCAGCGCTTTCGCGCAGGCTGAGGTAGAGGGAGAGTGGATCAACCTGCGTGTTACTGCCCAGGAGCAGAGGATTGTAGCACCAGCTTTCCATGCGCAGATTCGCATCCTCCCGCCCCAGGCATCCCCGGTAGAGACCGCGTTCGAGATTGGCTTGAAAAGTGGCGGCGGGCAGCGCGTAGGTGGGCAGACGGTCGTCCGATATATCCGTGCAATGACTGAGTGCGGTGATACCTGCTGCAAGAGCCGGATAGCCAGGCCTCTCCCATTGCAACCAGTGGGTTTTCTTCACCGGGCTGGAGAGGAGAGGTTGCGCCCGCTCCCACAACTGCCTGCCATGAACCTTGAATGCGAGTGTGATGGAACGGCCCTGACGCGACGTGCCGCAGAGGTCTGCCGCTTCGAGTTCATCCTTCACCTTGGTAAGCATGATGGGCGAATAGCCGATCTTTTCGGCGATGATCCTCAGGGGTAAATCCTCCAAAGAATGGCGCTGAAGATGGTAAAGCACGAGGCACTGGGCGGCTGGTGTAAGACGTTTCCCACGCTCCGGTTTGGGCTGGGAGAAGCGCTCGCGCAGGTCAATCATCGCCGTGGGCAGGAATAACTGGCTGCCCGGAACGATGAAGGGGATGCCCAAGCGCACCATGCGATTTCGGGCATGGGAGGGCAGCATGGGCAACACGAGCACCACTGTCTCGCCAAGCTGGGTTCGCAGTGCTTCGGCCTGATTCTCGTATTCGCCAGGTGAACCGGCATCCCAATCGTTTTTCTCCATAGCGAGCAGGAACCTTCGGCCAAACAGGTGAAGGCTCTGGATCTGGTAGCGCTCCCGCAGGAACAACGGCAGCCCGGCGGCCTTTTCGGCCACCAGATGAGGACGCTCCCCCGAAACGGTTTCGAGGTAGTCGAGCAGACGCTGTGTGAGGGGAATCATGGTTGAATACACTATTTATGCACGATACACATAGCAAGTGTATCGTGCATTATTTGTGTATCGTTGGGGGCTGCTGGGCGCGGGAAGCATCGTATTCGGAAAGAAGCTTGGTGGCTTCCTCCTTCCCGAAATGGGCCTGGATTTTCTCCCGGAAATGGGTGTCGGCGGTGATGGTCTCGTAATTCACCCCCTTGAAAATGCAGGCGACCTTGGGTTCGAAGGCCTCCTCCACTTTCTCAAAAGCACGGTCCACTTCTTCCTCAAGCCGCTGCTGGAGGGCCTGATCACTGAGTTTCCCGTCCACGGATCGACGTAACCAACTGGCCGGAGGTGCTGCTTTTACTCTCGGGAAAAGCGCTTTGATGAGATCATCCCGCGTCTCGGCGATCTTGGCCTTGATGGAGGAGACAACTTCCTTCGCGTAGGCTTCCACAATCTTTTTCAGCCTATCTACCTCGGCTTCGAACTCCGGCTTGAGGCGTTTGAGGATCAGGTTTCCATAGGCAGCAGAGCCGAGGGGAATGAAGTATTTTTTGCGAAGCCGGTCAGCTTCCTTGCTCAGCCATTCTTCGGTGACGACGATGTCGGGGTCTGGCTGCTGCTCGTCTAGCAATCCCTCAGGAGGTGGCGGGCATGGGTCGGGGATTTTGAACTCGAATGGCGAGCCACTCTCGAAAACACGGAAGGTGTTTCGGATACGGTCCTGAAGGTTCTTTTCTGCCAAACCCAGCAGCTCAGGAGGCAACGGGACGGAGCGGGTTTTGAGCTTGTAGTGCTCAACGGAGAACTCAACGAACTCCAGGCGATAGTTGAAGACGCGTTCCAAACGGACCAAGTTGAAGGGCCGAGGCGGCACTTCTTTGAGGTCCTGCTTCACAGCGGCAAGCTTCCGATCATCGACGAAATCAAGCCCAAGCTCCTGATTCACCAGGACTTCCAGTTCAGGACCCGCACCACATGCGCTGGCGATGTCGATAGCGGCAGCCTTGGTAATGCGGATGGCATTGGGGGTGTTATCGGACGTGGAGCCAGCCTCAATCAATCGGGGCGTGGGGCTGTAAACAAGGATCTCCTCGTCAGCCACGATGAGGCCGATGCGAACACCCACCTGGGTTTGCAGAGACGAACCCTTGGTGGCGAGAGCGGCACGAACGATGTCCATGGCTTCGATTTCGCCATAACCCAGACGGCAGACCTCTGGGTCGATGTCCACAATCACGGCGAGCACAGGCGGCCCACCATCATGAGCAATACGCCCGGCAATAGCCGTGGCGAGTTGCTTGGAGAGGCCTGGGGCAACAATCACAAGTCGCTCCCGCGCCATGGAAACGAGATGACACAACGTATCATCTGAAGCGGAAGTGAGGACTCGTGACATGAGGTGATTTAGAGGCTGATGCGGTTGCCTTTATCCAACTCTGCCTGGGCCGCCGTGCGGAGAGCTGCGAGCCACTGATCAAGGTCAGACTCGCTGGCAATGTAGGGGAGGCTGCAATGTGGGCGCAGGCTGGTAGCGGAGGTGTAGCGGATGGGGGGCGGCGGAGGCTGCGCTTTTTCACCGGGTTTACCGGGAGGCGGCGGTGCCGGAGCTGCGAGCCGCGAAGCCAGGGCAAGCTGGGCCGGGTAATCCTGCGAGAGGTAGCGCTGGAGACGGTCACGAATGCCGGTGACGAAACGGGCGGTTTGAATCGCTTCACGTGCTGCATGGGTAAGTGCCAGCACTTGGGTGCGACCGGGCTCATCAAGAGCGGTGAAATCTTCGACCGCCTGGAGACGTGCCTGCTGCGTGTCCAAGGTGGTCAGGGATTGCTCACGCTCGGCCTTTAGCAGGTCCGCTAGAATACCGCGCAACTTGGCGACTGCTGCCTTGGCCGTAGGGACTCCATTCCCCCGATAAGGATGAAGAGATGCCGCGAGGTCGCGCAGGGGCTGCACTTCAGCGGCGGGCACTTCGGCGAAGTTGGCCTCCTCTTCACGCAGGAAGGTAATGGCCTCGTCATAAGCGATGCGTTGTGGGCCATGCATGAACGCTTTGATCGGAGAAAGGAAATCGTCCTTTGCCGAGAGGAGGTCATCCTGGAAGTCGGCCAGATGGTTGAGCAGGTAGGTGTAGTCCTTCTCAGATAAGATGGTGAGCCGTGCGACAATGGGACGCAGAGGTTCAAGGAAGGGATAGCGTGCGGCTTGATCGAGCAGCACGGTGAGATCGCGAATCTCGGCGACGAGGGCTTCGGCAGTGAACTGGCCGGCGGAACGGGCATCCGTGCCGCTATTGGAGCGGTCAAAGAAATCGTGATGGAAGGTCTTGAGAGCGTTGACCTTGGTGGCGTCAAACTGCTCCTGCAGCCGCACCTTCACGCTGCCGTGCTGACGGGTGTTTTTCAGGTGATCGAACGCGCTGCGGGCATCAAGCAGCTCGGCAGCACGTAACTCCACTTTGCCCATCCGAAAGAGGCGGCTGACGAGGGTGAGCACGGCCATGGGATACCAGCCGTAGGGGCGCTTGCTGAAGTTCCGAACGATCTCCTCGACGGATGTGCGTGTGCCATCATTCTGGTTCCGCATGACATAGGTGAGAATTTCCTGCTCTGCCTCTGACGGCGTCTGGGTGCCGCTGGTGAGCAGATCGTCCTGTGAGAGCAAAGCCTGTGACAGGGTGGTCTCGTCATAAGCCCCTTTCAACATGCGCAGGCTGGGGAAGGAGAAGGAGATGAGTTCCTGACAGGCTTTGGAGAAGCGGTTGCGGGCGTCGCCTGCTCCAACGCTGTCGAGCCTGGAGCCATTGAGGTAGAGTGGAGCCTTGCTCAGGAACTCACTGGCCATATCCCGCATGGTGGTGGCGCGGAGGCCGTTCTGCTGACTGCGCTGGTCGAGAATGGCTTTGCGAGTGTCATCTCCGCCACCGGTATTCTGCTGGACGTATTTTTTGGTCTTGAGATAAAGCCGGGCTTGATCAGTCAGACGTGTGTCAGCGGGGAGAACAGTCAGGAGTTCCGCTTTCCCCGTATTCTGAGCAGCCAGAGTGGTGGCGTCGGTGTGATTGGGGTGTTCAGGAGTGATGATGTTGAGAGCAATGTCCGCCTCTCTGCCGATCAGGGCATCATCCAGCTTCCGTGCATACGAGTAGTCCTGCCCGTTGCCCTCATAACGGATCTTGGGATCACGCAGGACATCCGAGAAGAGCACCGTGGCAAGCAGATCGGCCACCTGTGATTCGTCGATCTCGGTGTTTTTGATTTCGACCTCGATGTCCTTTTCCGTATCTGTAAGGAACTCGAACAGATCGCCATTGCGTTGTAGATAGGACTGACTTTCCAGCTCAGCCAATGCTTTGAGAACCGCTTTCTCATGAGCACGAATGTCGAGATCAGGCCGGTCAATCAATAGAATGGCGACATTGCGCGGAGAGGCTTTAAATTCACGCACCCATTTGAGAAGGAAGAGGGATTTGAGAATACGGATGGGGATGCCTTCCCCCAACTGCCGTTCTGCCATTTTGATTGTGGTCTGCATGTCACCACGGATCGAGGCGGAAATGCCATCATACATGAGATCGAAGGTGGCGAGATGCCCCACCTCCTGAAGGCGCACCGTCTTGGCAACCTCTTGGAAAACAGCGAGCATGGAGCGCTCTCCGACCGAGAGATATTTGCCCGTGAACACGCCATGCTTTGAGAGCTGCTGGATCGCGAGCTGAAACAGGTCGAACTGATAGGTGTGAAAGGGGTAGAAGCCGCAGAACTCATCACTGCCACGCCAGCCTTGCAGGTTGATCGAGTTGTCACCAAAGCGGAAGAGTGTCTGAAGGTTATCCTTCTCCCGGTCATAGATGTCGGTGAGGACTTCGGGCTCGGCCTCCTGTTTGGCTAGAAGCCGCTTTTGAATGACTTCACGCACATCGGCACTGGCAAGTGTGAGCTGGGTCTTGAACCTGCCCATGATTTTGGTGATGTCCTGAGCGGCCATGCCTTTGAACGAGCCGAGAACACCTTCGAGATCGGCTTGAGAAGTGACGAAGACCCAGGCACGACCATTACAAACCGTGCCAAGCGTTTCCGCCACGGTCTGGAGATTGAGCATGAGTTTGGAATCCGGGCCGATGAACTGGCCAACCTCATCGACAAAAAAGTTTAACCGGAAGCCCGGAGGCTGGCGTGCGATGTAGTCCTTTACCATCTGAGCAAAGCTCTCAATCGAGACGCGGTAGTCTTCACGGACCTGTCGCATGAGGCTTGATGCTTCATTCTCGGCAACACCAAAATGCGTTGAGTAGGCTTTGGCAAAGGCGGCTTTCCGTGCCGTGGCGATGGCCTCGCGATCCTTCTCCCAGGTGGCACCATTGACCTTGAGGTAGGTCTCTTTGAAGGGAATGAAGTCGCCACGAACGTCGAGATCATGCTCAAAGCGTGCAATGTAGCCCTGCTTGCCATAGTAGCCCTGCAACTCGTTCAAAACCTTGACGAACACTTCAAGAATAGGCGCTGAATGGTCGCCGCCGATGCCGTCGAACTTCTGATCAATGTTGAACAAAATGCTGCGCGATGGGATGGCCGTGGCCTTGCGCAAATTGGCCTTCACGATCTCATCCTCGATCTTGGGCAGCACAATATCGGACGGGCGAACGCCTGTGGACAGCGGCTGTCCGTCAAGAATGAGGGACAGGATCTTCAGCAGGTGAGATTTACCAGAGCCAAAGAAGCCGGAAATCCAGACGCCGTTGGCAGTCAGTTCCGTGAGGTAGCGGTCAGTGAAGACACCAAGCCCACGGGCAACATCGCGGGTAACGACATACTCCTCCAACTCGGTCTGGAGATTTCGGTCGTCATCGGCCTTGATGACTCCATCAATGGGGCGTTCAACGGGTTTGAGGAAAAGCTCGTGGATTTTCATGAGAGGTCAGAGACGGTAGTGATCGAGATTGGTGGCTCGATAATAAGGGTTGTTGATCCGAGGGCTCGGGATCGAACCAAAAAGACGCAGGTGGGAACCACCGGCTGGGTCTTGGGCGTATTCGCCGGGGAAAAAGATCACCACCGGATGCCTGAGCATGGCAGGCTGAAGTGATTCCAAGATGGTGTGGGTTCGCAGGAACGGGAAGATCCGTCCTGGGCCGGTGATGAGCGTCAACTGCGCCCCATCTTCTCCGATCTCCCGAATCAAGCGCGGGATCAGGTGAGTCTTGGGGTCTGAGTAGTTCTGGAGTGTTTCGAGGATCTCCACCTTCTCGGAGTCGGATTCACCCTTCAAGAGGTCATCAAGGATGTCATGCTCCTCCAATTCCTCTAAAACCAGGCTGAACAAGTCGAGGGATTTTAGAGTGATGCCGGTGCTCCGCAGCCGGCCCACGAGGCCATCGACCATTCGTCTGATGGCGTCCTCCTGCGAAGGCTCATAGGTTTGAATGAAGATGGGCACCTCGTTGGCCAGCCCTTTCATTGCTAAAAAGTTTGGATGACTGAGGGTTTTGAAAAGGCGCTCAGACAAGTCGTTCATGTTCATGCAGGTCAGCGGCTTGGAATTTCAATGTCTGGAACCAGGAATCCGGCCAGCCAACTCGGGTTGTCTGCGTTAATGACGTGCAAAACTGCCGGCGAGAGGGCTGGCCGCTGAATGGTCCCAAGAGAGGTCCCTTTTACAAGCAGGCCCGCCTCGGTAAGCATCCGCAGGAGCACTTGCCGGATTTTGTTCTTCGATGAGGTCGTCAATCGAACAAACTCCGGGTGAGACAATCCTTTGGTCTCCGCATAAGCCTCATAGTCGGAATGACGCAGGACTGGATCGTGAACGGAGAGCTTGTCCCTCAACACCTCCGCTGCAAATTCGAAGGCAAAGCGGATGTGTTTACACGCAGCTAGCCAGGCGATAGCGGTGCGATCTTCTGTGGTGGCTTGGGCGAGAAAGGTGATCTGATCATGAGTCAATGTCTCCAACCGCTGACGCAGCTCCCGCTCAAGACGTATCGCGCTGCTCGCGCTCCGACATTGGAGAGCGTTCATCGAGAGAGTGCGGTCTTTCGCGAGATCCCAATTGCCTGTCTCCAAATAGTATTCCGCAACGATCCTCGCCAATTCTGGACGCAATGCTGCGGCGGTGAAACTGAGGTTGTATTCATGTGCGTTGGTAGTGGGCATTCCGTGAAACTTCTATGGCTGGCTGGCATCTAAGCGGGGCATGCCCCTGACGGCAAGGAATGGTGCTCAGTTCTTCTCAGGAATCTGGCGACCCGTGCCACCAGGTTCCCATGCCGGAATCCACGCATTCAGATCGAACCCGGAAATCTGGCTCTATCGAGCTAGTTCCTTGAACCAGCGACCTGAACGCTTCTCGATGGTGTCGTGATTCCTCATTTCGCGTTTCATGTGGTTTCCTGTTTCTGCTGCCATTTCACCATCCGGTGGTGGATGTCATGGTAGGCTGCCAGTTTGGGGCGCTGGGTGGGACTGGAGCCAATGGCGCTTTTGAAATTGCCGTAGTCGATGCTGTTTGTGAGCGCCTGCATGAAGGCGGGCAGCTCGTTCGCATGGCAAATGATACGCCACGGATAATCCGAACCCCTGAATGAGGCGATGGGACTGCCTGCACCTGCCGCCTTCGCAAGCTGGTCGAGATCCTCACGGCAGCGGGCACGAATGTGGAAGGTGTCCGCTTCTTTACGGACGATGGAGAAGAAACCGAGCTGGGAGCAGAGCCACATGGTGAGTTTAGCGAAGTGAGGGCGTGAAGGGGGAACGGGAACTGGCGGGGAGGCCTGTGGGGCGTCGGCTCACGGCAACGGTGGCGGCTGCGGCAAGGAGACATAGGAGGCTGGTGAGGCGGCAGTGTTGGAGGGCGAGGTGCGCGGCTCCAGCGAGGTAAAGGACTGACAGCAGCAGAGTAGGCAGGAGATTGGGCAGGCGGCGACGGAAGCGCTGGAGCCAAGGACGGCGTTGATTCATGGGTGGCGGGAGGTGATGCAGGGAATGCGATGGGTTGCTGAGCGGCTGCGGTTCATGGCTTCTGCATGGGTTGCATGGAGCCGGAGCGGTCGAGGATGTAGGCGATTTCGGTGAGGAGTGGATTCATGACGGCGTGAAGTTTTCCACAGGGGGTCGGACATTCGCAGGGTGACATGCAAACTTTATGGATTAAATCTGCTGGGCATGCCCAAGCCATCCTCCTTCCGTCGATCTGGGGTCAAAGCGGCCCACACACCCGGTGGACCTCTTCGGTCAGGTGTCAGCCGTCCGGCTATGTGGCGGGTGCTGGAGATCCACAAGATCATCCGGGCAGGTCGTCATCCAAATTGCTCGACGCTGGCAAAAGAGATCGAGGTGACGCCGAAAACCATCCAGCGGGACATCAGTTTCATGCGTGACCAGCTCGGGCTGCCCGTGGAATACCATTCGATCAAAAACGGCTACTACTACACCCAGGAGGTCAACGAGTTCCCCATGCTGCACTTGTCGCGCTCTGACTTGGTGGCCCTATTCCTTGCACGTCATGCCTTGGAGCCCCTGCGTGGAACGCGGTTGGAAAGGATGCTGGCGGACAGTTTCAGCAAGATCACCGAGGCATGCCCTGGCGAGGTGTCCATTGAATGGCACGAGCTGGACGATGCCTTTTCAGTTAAGGCTTCTGGAGTGCTGCCTGCGGACGTGACCTTGTTCGGTGACTTGCTGGACGCCATTCGAGGGACGCGGGAGGTGTGCTTTGACTATCACAAGCTCACGTCCACCAAGCCGGAGCGTCGTTCAGTTCGTCCGCATCATATCGGTCAGATCGAGCATGGCTGGTATTTGATCGCCTTTGACCCTGCCCGTGAAGCGATGCGCACCTTTGCTCTGCAACGTATCTCCAACCTCGAAATCCATAAGGCAAAATTCACACGTCAGGCTGAGTTCAATGCCCGTGACCATTTGGGGGGAGGCTTTGGCGTCTGGAGCTATGCCGGAGAGCAGAGGAGCAAGCACGAGGTCCACATTCGGCTGGAGGACTATGCGGCAAGAATTGTGGCCGAACGCCAATGGCATCAGACTCAGGCCATCCGCAAGCTCAAGCCCGATGGCAGTGTCATTGAGTTTCAGGCGTACCTGTCCGGCCTGGAGGAAATCACCCGCTGGGTCCTTAGCTGGGGCAGCAAGGCGAAGGTGCTTGGACCGCCGGAACTCAAGAAGCGAGTGCGGGAGGAATTGGCGAAGATGGCAAAGGAAGGCTCATGAAAGAGATTTCCTTGCATGGAACGGCACGCACCAGCAATTAAGCCTCGCAGCAATTTTAGCCCCTATTGAAAGCGATCAACATCATGGCAGGCACTCATCCACTACCGATCCTCATTTCAGAAAACGGCACTGAGACCTTGCTCCAACGTGTGCCATTGACGGGAACCGGTGCCTACAACGAAGACTGGCTGCAAGACCTGCTCTACAAGCACCCGCAATCGCTGCCCATTACCGAAATTAACCCTTCATTCGCCGGCTTGGTTCCGATCTGCCGCGAGCTGCTGACTCCTGCAGGACCTCTGGATGTCCTCTATGCCACACGCGAAGGCCGTCTTGTGGTGCTTGAAGCCAAGCTGTGGCGCAATCCCGAAGCACGGCGGAAGGTGATTGGTCAGATCCTTGATTACGCCAAGGAGCTGAGCCATTGGAGTTACGAGACGCTCGATGCTGCCATCCGTGCGGCACGCCGTCGCGACCAAGGAACGGCAAGGTCCTTGTTTGATGTGGTGCGCGAGCAGCACAGGGAACTCGAAGAAGCCCGATTCATCGACGCAGTCTCGCGCAACCTCCGGCGCGGTGACCTTCTGCTGTTGATTGCTGGTGATGGAATTCGTGAGAACGTCGGAGCAATCACCCAGTTTATTGAGGACCACGGAACACTGCACTTCACTTTTGGCCTGATCGAGATGGCGATCTACCAGATGCCAAACGGCATGCATCTGGTGCAACCGCGAGTGCTTGCCCATTCGGAGGTCATCCGCCGGATCGTCGTTGATGTGCGTGGAGGAGAACTCGCTGATCCCGATGCAGATTCACCAGAAGAGGAACGAGAAGCGATGCCAAGCCCCGACCTGGAGCAGCAGCGACTCAAGTTCAGCGAGTTCTGGAAAGAGTGGTTGGAGAAATATCCTCTCGACGACCAGAGCCAGCCCGTGAAACCACCCACCAAGGGCACCAATCAGTATTTTGAACTGCCCAAGGAGTCCAAGGGGCGATTAGCAGCGGTTGTCGCGGAACAAGGCGGTCAGGCGGGCGTCTATATCTCGTTTCGAAGGGAACCTGTCAGTGATCGGATCTATGCAGCCTTGTTGGCAGACCAAGAAGCGATCAATGAAGCGATAGGCCAGCCGGTTCAGTGGAAATCCACCGACAAGTGGCAGTCAGTCCAGATTTGGCGCGAATTTGGCAACCAGATGCTGATACAACGGCGAACCGAGGTGCAGGCATGGCTTGGCGATCTAGTGAATCGTTTCGTCAACACGTTCCGTCCTCGGATAGAGGCTGTGCTGCGTGATCAATAGGTAGTGGCTCAAGCACCCATCATGAGAAACCTCTCCAAATCCAAAATCATCGCCTTCCGGCAATGCCCGAAGCGGCTGTGGCTGGAAATTCACAAGCCCGAACTGCGTGACGATTCGGCTTCCGAGGCGGTTTTCAAGATTGGCCACCAGGTCGGCAACATCGCCCGTTCGATCTATGATCCCGAGGGCACCGGCGAAACCATCGACATCAATACACTTGGCCACACTGAGGCGCTCAAGCGAAGTGCCGAGCTGCTGTCTGAAGGGAAGAAGCCGGTTTTCGAGGCGGGCTTGAGCATGGGCGGCGCACTGGCATACGCGGACGTGATGCTGCCTGACCAATCCAACGGCACCCTGCGCTGGCGGATGATCGAAGTGAAATCCTCAACAGGGGTGAAAGCCTATCATCAGGATGACATCGCCGTGCAGGCTCACATTGCTGTATCTTCCGGTGTTCGTTTGGCATCCGTGTCCCTAGCGCATATCGACAACAACTTTGTCTATCAAGGTGACGGTGACTACCGAGGATTGCTTCATGAAGTTGACCTTACCAGCGAGGCGCTTTCTCGCTCTGACGAAGCGAAGGAATGGCTCGTCGGTGCCCATTCCGTTGCCGCACTGGCCGAGGAACCTGAAGTGGCCACCGGCCCACATTGCACCACTCCGTTCACCTGCGGTTTTTGTGACTATTGCAATAGTGACAAGATCCTACCGGAATTCCCCTTGGAATCGCTCCCAAAACTTCATTACCGCAAGCGCGAGCAGTTTGAGTCCGAGGGTTACGAGGATCTGCGGGAGGTGCCTGACGACCTGCTCAGTGTGATTCAGAGGAGGGTCAAAGAGTGTTCTGTTACCGGAACGGCCTACTTTGATGCCGACGGAGCTAGAGCTGATCTCGCACCACACGGGTTTCCCGCCTATTTCCTCGACTTCGAGACGGTTAGTTTTGCAGTGCCCATCTGGAAGGGGACACGCCCGTATCAGCAAATTCCGTTTCAATTCAGCCTCCACCGCGTCGATCATTCTGGATCTCTCGTTCATACCGACTTTCTCGACCTCACCGGCGCGGATCCCTCCAAAGCCTTTGCCAAATCCTTGATCGAGCAATGCGGATGCGAAGGACCAGTATTCGTTTACAACGCCACATTCGAGAAGACCCGGATGCGTGAACTAGCCGCATGCTTTCCCGAACTGCAGCCGGCCCTGAATTCCATCATCCTGCGAGTTGTGGATCTTCTGCCTATTGCACAAAATCGCTACTATCATCCCAGCCAGCATGGCAGTTGGAGCATCAAGGCGGTGCTGCCAGCCCTGTGCCCTGATCTTTCCTACGACCAACTGGATGGCGTTCAGGACGGTGCTATGGCCATTGAAGCCTTCCAGGAAGCCACCGCTCCGGAAACCAGTCCGGAACGCAAGGCAGCGCTCGAACAGCAGCTCCTCAAGTACTGCGAACTGGACACCTTCGCCATGGTTCGAATGTGGCAGATTTTCAGCGGAACCACTATTTAGCGGGCGCTGCGCAAGCGATCTTACCTCTGCAACGCTTTCGCGATCCGCTTGATGACGGATTCCTCAATGCCACGCCGACGCATCTGGCGGTTGTTCCGGTGCAGGGCCAGTGAACGTCCGTAATCCTTCACGGGAGCGAATTCGCAGGTGACGACATCCTGCTCGGAAAGTCCGCAGGTGGGACTGCATTTGTCCCACCCAGTATTGTAATATGCACCATGAACATTGAGACCCCCAAAGGAACCTTGCAGATCCTTGAACCCGGCCTGGGAATTCTGCGAAGCATACGCGACCTGATGCCCTTCGGTGCCCTTCAGTTCACCGAGACTCAGAACGACGCGAAATACGGCCTCGTCATGCAGTGCGACCAGCAGGAGGTCTTCTGCATCAAACAACAG
>DAORHS010000019.1:0-15905 GCA_035438165.1 Prosthecobacter sp. | reverse complement strand
GGGCGATTTCTGTTTGAGCTGCGGCAAGCTGGGATTCGAGCGCCTGAAGGCGGAGTGTCTCCATTGCTGGGAGCGCCGGCAACGAGGGAGGTGGCGGCTTGGAAAGGGAAGGCATGGGCGCGGGCAGCGTCGTGGATGCGGGCGATTTGGCTGCCAGCCCGGCTTCGAGCTCGGTGATCCTGGCAAGGGCGGCAGACAGCGTCTGCTGATGGGCCTCGTCCAGATCCTTCATGGCACGCATGCCACCCTGTTCCGCCTGCTGCAGGCGATGCGCGAGATCGCTGCGCAAGGCATCAAACTGCCGTTGGGTTTTCGCCCGCCAGGACATGGAGTCATGCTGGATGGCGGTGATTTCCATCTGCTGGAGGGCGGCCTGCTTTTCCATCTTCACACTTTCCACGCGCATGTGGCGATTCGAGCGTGAGAGCAAAACGATGCGGACAAGGGACAAAAGAAACAGCGCAACAAGGATGGTGAGGCCGATAAGCAGAACCTGAACATCCTGAGACATGGCTTTATTCATGCCTGTTTATGAAGCAGGTGTTGTTCCAAATCAATCATGCTTGCAGTCCTTCGCTTTGGCAAAATTTCAATGCCTCAAGGACTTCCGCAATGGCCGTGTCAGGAGATGGTAAGAGCCGGCACAGGAAGCACGGCCTTCTCTTCCGAAGCCACTGGGGCTGGCACCTCGGGAGCCGGGGGCGCAGCGGCTGCAGGAACGGCCGGACTGGCCGCCGTCTCGCAACGCTGCTGGATGTCCTGATAGCGTTGTTCAGATTCAGCCAGACGTTTGGAAAACTCGGCGCGGAAAGCATCGAACATGCGCTGGAGCTCACCCCGCCATGCGTTGGAATCCTGGCGGACGGAAAGGATCTCCTGATGCTGAATGAGCACCTGCTTTTCCATCTTGGCCGTGTTATCTCGCAGCCGGTTGTTGGTGCGCAGCAGGAAGAGGATGCGCACCATCGCGATCAGCAGCAGGCCGCCGACGATGGATAGACTCAGTTTCAGAGTGGGAACATCGAGAACGATCTGGGGAATGCTCATGAAACCGAAGGTGAGCACATTTTGTTCCATAAATCAATCTGGCTTCCCGGCTTTCTCCGGCACCTTCTTTTTTGCCCCCTTGCGAGTGTTCGGATTTTTCCAGGCACCGAATGGCAGCACATTGGCACGTGCCGCCCAGTCGTCCCACTCCGCCGCCATGGTTCTGACACGCTCGGGATCGTCGGCCGCCTAATCATGCTGCTCCGCGCGGTCCTGGTCGATGTTGTACAATTCCCAAGATTTGTTTTCTTTGGCGACGATCTTCCATGGCCCGACCCGATGGGCGCGATTCCCCTCATGCTCCCAGAAGAGGGAGCGCTGGCCGTTGTCCTTGCCCTGAAATGCAGGGACCAGGCTGACGCCCTCCATCGGCTTGATTTTTTGCCCGTTGTACTCGGCAGGGTAGTTTGCCTGGGCGACATCGACACAGGTTGCCATGAGATCAATGAGGTGGCCGGCCTGGGGTTCGATTTTGCCTTGCTGCGCGGCGGGAATTCCCGCAGGCCAGTGGGCGATGAGCGGCGTGGAGATGCCGCCCTCGTGAACAAAGTGTTTGTACTCACGGTGCGGCGTGTTGGAGACGTTTGCCCAAGCCTCACCATAGGCGATGTAATCGTTCGGACCGCCGGGCGTGATGCCCTGGCCCTGTTTCACCGGCCGACCGTCGCGCGTTTGTTTGGGGATGATGTCCAGACGGATCGCGTCTTGAGCGATGACTGGATAGGTTTTTTGATTGGCTTCCGGCGGCTTGGGTTGACGTCCGATGCCCTCCTGGCATCCGCCATTGTCCTGAAGAAACAGAATGAGGGTGTTTTCCAGCAGGTGATTCTTCTCCAGCGTTCCGACCACGCGACCGATGCCCTGGTCCATCCGGTCGATCATCGCGGCATAGACCTCCATGCAGCGGGCCTCCCAGGCTTTGTTTTTCACATTGGTCCAGTCGCCTGCGGTGGGGGAAAGTTCGGCATCCTTGGCGATCAGCCCCATCTCCTTCATGCGCAAAAGCCTCGCGTGTCTGATCGCCTCGTATCCTGCATCGTACTTGCCGCGATACTTGGCGACATCCTCCTCAAGCGCATGCATGGGCCAGTGAGCCGCAGTGTAGGCCATGTAGAGGAAAAACGGTCTCTCTTTTGGGTCGCGGGCATGTTCGTCGATGAAACGCACCGCGTGGTCGCTGATCGCGTCGGTATAATAATACTGCTTGGGTTGGTACTCGGAGTCGGTGAAAGGGGAGATCAGGGTGTCGTCACGCGTCAGGGTTCCCGGATCATAAAAACTGCCCGCCCCGGTGATCGTGCCGTAAAAGCGGTCAAAACCGCGATGCAACGGCCAGTTATGCTTGGGCCCCTCGGGCTGAACATGCCTGGTGACATGCCATTTGCCCACTGCGTAGGTGCGGTAGCCTGCGGGTTTCAATGCTTCCGCGATGGTGACACAACCCTTGTTCAAATCCCCGCGGTAACCATCGTGCCCGCGATCTTCCATCATGTGGCCGATGCCCGCCTGATGTGGATACAATCCTGTCAGCAATGACGCACGTGTGGGGCAGCAACGCCCGGTGTTGTAGAATTGGTTCAGTCTCACACCGCTTTCGGCCAGCCGGTTGAGATTTGGCGTCTGGACTTCCCCGCCGTAACAGCCGAGATCGGAGAATCCCATGTCGTCTGACATGATGAGGATGATGTTGGGGGTCGCCGCCTGGAGACAGCTCGCGGTGACTAACGAGGCGAAAATCAGGCAGGTGAGAAGAGGGCGCGGATGCATGGCTCCACGAAACGATGTCCACCCGATGATCTCACACGCGGATCACGATTTTGCCGAAGTGCCTGCCGCTTTCGATGCGCCTGAAAGCGTCGTGGGTGTTGTCGAATTCAAAGGTCGAGTCGATGACCGGTTTCAATTTCACCTGCTCGATCTCCGCGAGCATCTGCGCGAACATTTCGCGTGAGCCGACATAGATGCCGTCCAGGCGGATGCCTTTGCGCAAAATCTGCACCGTCTGGATTTCACCGCTGGTGCCGGTGAGAACGCCGATGAGGGCGATGTGTCCTCCGAAGCGTGTTGCCTTGATGGAGCGATTCAGCGTTTCCGGGCCGCCGATCTCGACCACCTTGTCCACGCCACGTCCGTTTGTTTGTGCCATCGCCCAGTCGTCCCACGCGGGATCGGACTTGTAGTTGTGCACTGCATCAGCCCCGAGTTCGAGAAGTCGTCGGGCTTTTTCGTCGCTGCTTGTTATCGCCAGCACCCGGGCACCTGCCAGTTTGGCGAATTGCAGGGCGAAAACCGAAACCCCACCAGTGCCGAGTACCAGCACAGTTTCTCCCGCCTTTAATCCTCCCCGGCAATGCAGCGCATCCCAGGCGGTCACGGCTGCACAGGGGAGGGTGGCGGCTTCTTCGAAAGTGAGGTGATCGGGCACCGGCAGGAGGCTCTCGGCACGGATGGCCGCCAGTTCACGGAGCAGACCGTCCACCGCGCCCCCCAGAGCCTGGGCGGCATGCGTCTGGCTGAACTCGCCATCGAGTCAGGTTGGCATGAACGGGCATACCACGCGGTCTCCCGGTCGGAAGTTGGAAACGCCCTCTCCCACGGCCACCACCTCCCCGGCACCATCGGAACATGGGATGCGTGGAACAGGCCCCGTGACGCCACGGATGCCCAGAACGTTCATGTAATCACGATAATTGAGGCAGACTGCGCGAACCCTCCATAGAACCTCGCCGGGGCCTGGAGCCGGGTTTGGCAAGGTGACGATCTGCAAGGAACTCAATCCGTTGGTTCCGGTAATCTGGTAGGCTTTCATGGGCTTGGAGGGGTCGGAGGCTAACGGGAACCGGAAGCCGCAACAAGATGGAAATCGGTGGCCAAGCTCCGACGGGTTCATTGGACTACAAGGCAGAACGCGTTTAGCTGGAGACGTTACCATATGGGCGTGTGAACAAATGACGCTCCAAAGACAAAGATGCTTCGATCTCTGGCTCGAACTTAGACCGGTGTATCAAAAATGAAATCGTTCCTGTTGGGTGGTGGTTACCGGGTTCATTAGGGTTGGCATAGGTAATCGACGGATAAAATCGGAAATTTGAAATGGACTCGATGAAACGCGTTTTGCCTGTCTGCGGTGACAGTGGCCGGGGTGAGGAAGCTACTAAAGGGACTGAATGTTGTTATTAGCAAGGGTGTGCTAAATAAATATATTCTGTTCATATACAATGAAATGAGATCCATATTAATGGCTAATTTTGAGAGCCTGTAGTCTATAGATGGTCCTGCTGGAATTAGTCGAAATTGTTTCATTCCAACTTGCCGCCAGAGCGTTCCACGATTCAAAAACAAGGGTTCCACGCTCACGTTTTACACCTAAATCTTGTACACTGTCTCGTTTCAATCCTGAGTTAATGGGGCGGGCAAACACAGGAATGAGAATTTCCCAAAGCGCTGTGAACAACCTGTCAAGAAGTGCCCACAGCGTAGGGAGATAGTGCGAACAAACGGCCTTGTCAGCAGTCTCGCTCCCTTGCTGCACCGAGGGGCGCTAGCGGGCTTCAGCGGCCAGTTTTTCGATCCACTTGCCCAGATCGGGCGGACGGAAGCTGTCCATGCTTGCGAGCAGCTTGGTTGGCGCAGTTTCGACCAGCACGCAGGCGGCGTGCTCAGGTTTGAGGAAGCCACTGCGGCTCATGTGGGCGATGAAGTCGATCAATCCATCAAAGAATCCCCCCACGTTGAGGAGGCCCACCGGTTTGTCGTGAAAAGAGAGCTGCAGCCAGGTGAGAGTTTCGAACAGCTCGTCCAGCGTGCCAAATCCACCGGGCAGGGCAATGAATCCGTCACTGAGATCGACCATCATCTGTTTGCGCTCATGCATGCTGTCCACGACGTGGAGTTCAGTGACACCCCCGTGGCCGAGTTCCTTTTCCATGAGCGCACGCGGGATCACGCCGATGACTTCGCCTTGCTGGGACAAGGCTCCATTGGCGAGAGCTCCCATCAGACCGACATTGCCGCCGCCATAGACGACACCGATGCCGTTTCCGGCAAGAAAGGCGCCCAAATCGTGAGCAGCGATTCGATGTCCGGGATCGTTTCCGGAGTTGGAGCCACAATAGACACAGATTCGACGAAGTCGGGACATGGGCTGATGATGAATGCTTTCCCGCCGCGGTGCAAAGGCTTGCGTTCCAAGTCCGTTCTTCGACACTGTATTCTTTATGAAACAGACCCGTCGCTCCTTCCTTACCTCCACCGCGGCCCTGACCGGCTGCTCGCTTCTACCCTCAATAAGGAGGGGAGGAAATTGGATCGATGCGCATGTGCATGTGTGGACGCCCGAAGTTGAAAAATACCCGCTTGCCCGTGGCTATGCGGTCAGTGACATGCGGCCGCCGAGTTTTACTCCGGAACAGTTGTTTGCTCATTGCAGACCAGAAGGGGTGAGTCGCGTTGTGCTCATTCAGATGAGCTACTACCAGTATGACAACCGATACATGCTGGACATGATGCGTGCGCATCCTGGTGTGTTCAGCGGCGTGGCCATTGTGGATGAGCATGCGGAAGGTTTGGCTGAAACAATGCGCAGCCTGGTGAGGCGGGGGGTGCGTGGTTTCCGCATTCATGCCGGCAGACAGAAGAATCTCTCCGACTGGATCGGTTCGTCTGGCATGGCGACGCTTTGGAAAACCGCCGCTGAGCTGAGGGTGAGTGTCTGCCCCCTGATCAATCCCGATACATTGCCTCTGATCGACAAGATGTGTGAGTGGTATCCTGATACGAGTGTCGTGATCGATCACTTTGCCCGCCTGGGCATGGCGGGGGGCGCAAAGCCGGACGAGGTGGGGAATCTGCTTCGCCTCGCCCGTCACTCCAAGGCGCATGTGAAAGCATCTGCATTCTATGCGCTGGGAGCCAAAAAAGCTCCTTACCTCGACATGGGGCCGCTGATTCGCCAGGTGCGGGATGCATTCGGGCCGCAGCGGGTGATGTGGGCCAGCGATTGCCCGTTCCAAGTGGATCCAGGTTACAACTATCATGATTCCATTGCGCTTATTCGCGATCGCCTGGATTTTCTGAGTGAGCAGGACAGGGCCTGGATGTTGCGTGGAACGGCGGAGAAGGTGTTTTTCTCGGCTGCGGCCGTGTGAACATGAAAAAGCCCCGTCAGGAACGCTGACGGGGCCGAATCGGGAGTGATGGGTTGAAGAAAAATCAGACCGCTGCCTCGGCACCTTTGTGGCCAAGTTGCTTAACCGCGAGGTTAAGTTGATCGTACTCGATCGGCTTCTTGATCACCGTGACCGGTCCATGGGAGAGAATGCGGCTCAGAATTTCGCTGTCCGGGTAGCCGGTGATCACCACGATCGGGAGATCGGGGTAGAGGGCTTTGAGCTGCGAGTAAACTTCGTCTCCAGGAACGTCGGGAAGCTTGAGGTCGAGGAAGACGAAGTCGAATTTCTGCTTTTTCGCCATGGTGATGGCTTCGGCGCCGGTGCCGACCACAAGGCGTCCAAATCCAGCCTTCTTGAGGAACTGCTTGAAGAGTGCTTGAAGGGCGGGGTCATCATCAACCACCATGACGGTGGGTTGTCCCGCCTCGTCTTCCTTACGCAGAACGTCACGATCGAGCAGACTGCGCTTGATGCGCCAGCGCCCTCCGATCTGCACCGCAGGCAACTGGCCGCGCTGGACAAGGTAATAGACGGTGGGAAGAGGAATGCGGAGGTATTCCGCCGTCTCTTTCACGGTCATGAGTTCGGGTGCTGCTGGGTCGGCCATATGGGTGGGAAGTGAGTCTTGCTGTCTGAAATCGACTGGTTTCAAAAATGGAAGCTGAGTCGCGTTGGTGGTGTTGAAGAAACGCTAGTTTATAATTTCTATTATTACAAGGTAATTGTTGGTATTCAGCTAAATGATCGGTTCGGGATAATTGGTAGATTTGCGAATTGTAGCCACAATTGCAAACCAAAAGTGCGCAATATATGAAAAACTTCGGAAATCCTGAAGAAATTCATACATCAGCGAGCAAGCCAGAACGTGCAGAGTCCAACGGGTGGAATACAACCAGTCCACTCATCTGAGAGACTCTTGATGGCGGCTACAATGAGTCCGTGGAATGTGGAACACATGGCAGTCCATTTGGAACTTGTCTGCGTCAGAGCGTTTGTCTGTGGCAACCGATTTGCCAAGCTGCATCGCTTGGCCTAGATGCATGGTCCCATGTCTGAATCTATTCCTAATGTCCTCGCTGAACGCTATGCCACCGCCTCCATGCGCGCCCTCTGGTCGCCGGAAGGAAAGGTCAGACTGGAGCGTGATTACTGGATCGCTGTTCTGAAGGGGCAGCGCGATCTCGGCATCGGTGTGCCGGAAGGCGTGATCGAGGCCTATGAGAAGGTCAAAGATCAGGTCAACGTGGCCTCCATCATGGAGCGCGAGCGTGTGACCCGGCATGATGTGAAAGCGAGGATCGAGGAATTTTGTGATCTCGCCGGGCATGAGCATCTTCACAAGGGCATGACGAGCCGTGATCTCACTGAGAATGTGGAGCAGCTACAGGTGTTTCGCTCGCTGTTGGAGGTTCGGGCCAAATGCGTCGCTGCGCTGGCTGGAGTCGCCCGGCGTGCGGCGGAGACACGTGACATCCCGCTGACGGCGCGCACTCATAACGTGGCCGCTCAGGTGACCACGCTCGGCAAGCGCCTCGCCATGTTTGGGGAGGAATTGCTCGTCGCCTTTGGTGATTTGCAGCATCTCATCGCCAGCTACCCGGCTCGTGGATTGAAGGGAGCGGTGGGTACTCGGCTCGATCAGATCACGCTTTTCAACGGAGATGCCAGTAAAGCCGCCGAACTGGAAAGCTGCATTCTCCGGCATCTCGGCATGCCTGCTGCGTTCAATGCGGTTGGGCAGGTTTATCCGCGCAGTCTGGACCTCCAGGTGGTGGCGTCGTTGTGCCAGCTTGCCAGTGGGCCGTCGAGTTTTGCCCGCACCTTGCGCCTCATGGCGGGGCAGGAGCTTGCGAGTGAAGGTTTTGCGAAAGGCCAGGTGGGTTCTTCTGCCATGCCGCACAAGATGAACAGCCGCTCCTGCGAGCGCATCAATGGACTGCATGTCATTTTGAAAGGGTATCTGGCCATGGCGGCCGGGCTCGCGGGAGATCAGTGGAATGAAGGGGATGTTTCGTGCTCCGTGGTGCGCCGTGTGATGCTGCCGGACGCTTTTCTGGCCATGGACGGCCTGCTGGAGACGCTTCTCACGGTGCTCAACCAAATGGAGGTCTTCGAGGCGGTCGTTGAGCAGGAGTTGATGCGCTATCTGCCGTTCCTGCTGACCACCACCGTCATGATGGAGGCGGTTAAGGCGGGAGCGGGGCGGGAAACTGCCCACGAAGTCATCAAGGAGCACGCCGTGCAGGTCGCCAAGGACATGCGCACTGGCAAAGCACGTGAAAACGATCTCCTGACCCGTCTTGTGCACGATCCGCGTCTCACTCTGACGGCCGCCGACATGCAGCGCATTGTCGATGCTGGCCGGACCAATGCAGGCGACGCCCCGCAGCAGGTCGATGCCTTCTGCTCCCGCGTGGCGGCCATCACCCAGGAGTTCCCGCAGGCGGCAGCGTATCAGCCTGGAGTGATCCTGTAGCCTTACGAGGCGTTCTCGCCGCTCTTCGGCTCGCGCACGACGCGATCGACGGCGTGTTTGGTGATGATGTTACCCTGCGACTCACGGCCTTTGATGGCGATGGAGTTGAAGGGGAACTTGATCGACAGATTGCGCAGGTACAGGGCGGGCTTGAGGTGGACGATGACGTTCTGGGCGTTGGAGTCTTCCTCGGTCTCGTGGCGGATGAAATACAGGACGTTTGAGCCGGGGGTGCCTTTGGTGAGCACGTACTCCTTGTCGCGGGTGACGCCGCCGACGCGGAAGCGTTTCGCCATGAGGCTGCCCTGGCGGCCGTCGCGGTAGATCATGGTATAGACGGCGGTGTCATCCTTCTTGAACAGGCTCACGTATTGCGGGTTTTTGCCCACGAAGAACTTGGGCGCGGCCTTGGTCACGCTCATGGTGCCCTCCCGCGTGAAGAAGATCACATCATCGAGGCTGGAGCATTTGCAGATTGGGTCGCCTTCACGTTTCAGGCCGGTGCCTGCGAATCCATCTTTGGCGTTGAGGTACAACGTTTCACTCTGAACGATGACCTCCGCAGCGGCGACGCGGTCAAAACCGCTGATGACGGTGCGGCGTTCGCGGCCCGCACCGTACGTCTTCTTCAATTCCTCAAAGTGTCTGATGGTGTACTTGGTGAGCCCCTTCAGGAACTTCTCTGCCTGCTCGATTTCCTCCTCCAGTTCGCGGATCTGCTCGTCGGCTTCGAAGCTGTTGAACTTGGAGATGCGTTTGATCTTGATCTCCGTCAGACGGGCCACGTCATCGTTCGTGACTTCACGTTTGAGCAAGGTGAGGTGCGGCTTGAGGCCCTTCCAGATGGCATCCATCACCGCTTCCCAGGTTTCGCACTCCTCGATGCGGCGGTAGATGCGGTTCTCGATGAAGATCTTCTCCAGCGAGCTGAAATGCCATTTTTCATTCAGTTCTCCGAGCAGGATTTCGAGTTCATGGCCAAGAATCTTCTTGGTGTTTTCGGCGCTGGCCTTGAGCAGGTCGTTCACGCTCATGAAGCGCGGCTTGTCATCTTGGATGACGACGGCATTTGGCGAGAGCGAGATTTCGCAGTCCGTGAAGGCGTAGAGAGCCTGGATGGTCTGCTCGGTGTCCGTGCCGCTCGGGAGTTGCACGACGATCTCAACCTTGTCCGAGGTGTTGTCATCGACGCGGGCGATCTTGATTTTGCCCTTGTCGTTCGCGGCCACGATGCTGTCCATCAACCCGCCGGTGGTGGTGCCGTAGGGGATTTCGGTGATGACGAGCATGTTTTTCTTCGCCCCCTCTTCGATCTTGGCGCGCACGCGGATGCGTCCGCCGCGCAGACCGCCGTTGTAGTCGGTGGCATCCATGATGCCGCCGGAGATGAAGTCGGGCAGGAGGTTGAACTCCTCGCCACGCAATGCGGCGATGCTGGCGTCGCAGAGTTCGATGAAATTATGCGGCAGAATGCGGCAGGAGAGGCCCACGGCGATGCCTTCGACGCCCTGGGCCAGAAGCAGCGGGAATTTCACCGGCAGTGTCACCGGTTCCTTGTTGCGCCCGTCATACGAGGCGGCCCATTCAGTGACTTTCGGACTGAAGACGACATCCAGCGCAAACTTGGAGAGGCGTGCCTCGATGTAACGTGGTGCGGCGGCGTTGTCGCCGGTGAGAGTGTTGCCCCAGTTGCCCTGAGTGTCGATCAGCAGGTCCTTCTGGCCGAGCTGCACCATGGCGTCGCCGATGGAGGCGTCGCCGTGCGGATGATACTTCATCGTGTTGCCGACGACGTTGGCGACTTTGTTGTAACGGCCGTCTTCGAGCTCATCCATGCTGTGCAGGATGCGCCGGTGCACCGGCTTCAAGCCGTCATTGATGTGGGGAACGGCGCGTTCGAGAATGACGTAGCTGGCGTAGTCGAGAAACCAGTCGCCATAAAGCGTGTCCACCGGCTTGTGCTCCACGGGGGCAGCGGATGGAAGGATGGGGGAGAAGGCTTCTTCAGCGGATTTTTTGGAGGACTTTTTGGCCACGGTGGAAAGGGAAAAGGAACAGGGGGTCCGAGAATAGACAATGCGTCGGTGAGTGCAAGGGCGCGAAGCTCCGCTGCCTCAACTATTAAGCACGGATGATCATCGGAGGCGGGAAACCTTATTTACATTCTACTGAATTGTGCGGAAGCGAGGCAGGGCTTCTTGTCGCGAGTTTTAGACAAAACTCATATATGAATCGCTCTTCCGTAATCCTTTCGCGAGGGCCGCATCGCTCCGCTTGGTTTCTTGCCGCCACGTTCGGTGCCCTGTTGTCTTCAGGAGGCGGGGCACTGGCGGACGTGAAGAGTCATGCGGAGATGGATGCGCTGCTGGCGGAGGCGGCACGGCTGGCTCCAGTGGCGAGTGCCGTGGAGATGAACTTTGAGGCCGTCTCACCTGCGCAATATGCAACGCTGGGAAACTGGAGCGCGATCATACCCTGGGCACCGCACATTCCAGTCTCGGCAGCCCTGCTGCCGGATGGTCGGCTGCTGACATTCGCATCGAACCAACGCACCACGTTTCCTGACGGGCCTCAGTTCACATATGCGGCGGTTTGGGATCCGGCAACGGGTGCGTTCACCGAGCTCAACAACGGTCGTCACGACATGTTCTGCGGCGGACTGGCGCTGCTGCAAGACGGGCGGCTCATGGTGAATGGCGGCAATGGCATTCTGGGCACCAATCCGCTGGCAAGCCTGTTCGACTGGCGCACGAATGTCTGGACGGCGGCGCAGAACATGCCGGATGGCCGCTGGTACAACACCAGCGTCGCACTGCCCAACGGTGAAGTCTTCACCGCCAGCGGCAACGGGGGTGGCAACGGCACCGGCACCACGGATCAATGGAACGCGAGTTCCGGCTGGCGTCGCATGAGCGGCGTCAACTGGCAGAGCGTGGTGAATGCGCCGATTCCGAACGCGATCGAACCGAACTGGCATCCCTTCCTGCTGGTGGCTCCTGATGGACGGCTGGCGCACTTTGGGCCGCACCACGCGCTCAACTGGATCAACACCAGCGGCACCGGGTCACTGACGTCTGCCGGTGCCACGCTCCCCGGCACGCATTATCCCAAACAGGGGGCATGGGCGATGTATGATGTGGGCAAAGTGCTCGTGGCGGGCGGTTTGCAGTCCGTTGACAACGGTACCGTGGTGAACAAAGCCTTCACCGTTAATCTGAATGGCGCCACACCCGTCGTCACGCCCACCGCGTCGATGGCAAATGCGCGTTCCTTTGCAAACTCGGTCATTCTGCCCAACGGCGAGGTCATGGTGGTTGGCGGCACCTATGTGGGAGCGTTTGGCAGTGACGAAGGCACGATTTACACACCGGAGATCTGGAATCCGGCCTCCGGCACATGGCGTGCGGTGGCGGATGCGAACGTGCCACGCAATTACCACTCGCTGGCGATGCTGCTGCCGGATGGCCGTGTGTGGTCGGGAGGCGGAGGTCTGTATGGCCAGACTGCTGCCGATCACCGGGATGCGCAGATCTTCACGCCTCCGCAATTGTTCAACACAGATGGCAGCCTCGCGACACGTCCACAGATCACGGCGGCACCGGACCGGATCGGTCCGGGCACCACGTTCACAGTGAACGCTTCACCGGGAGTGCAGTATTTCAGTTTCATCCGCATGTCTTCACTGACGCATTCGGTGAGCACGGATTTGAGACATCTGCGATTCACACAGAGCGTCACTTCGCCAGGTGTGTATGCGCTGACCGCGCCTTCCAGCATCAATGTGCTCACGCCCGGTTACTGGATGATGTTTGGTGTGGGGGCGAATGGTGTGTGGTCGGTTTCGCGCATCGTTCAGGTCACCAATGCCACGCTGCCGGTGGTGACGAATCCAGGACAGCAAAGTGTGCTGCAAGGCGGAGCTGTTTCGCTTCAAATCAATGCCAGCACTGCCGGTGGGACGCTCAGTTATTCCGCCACCAGCCTGCCGGCGGGACTGTCGATCAATTCCGCGACCGGATTGATCTCCGGCAATGTCAGCGCTGCTCCGGGAAAGTATCGCAGCACGGTGCTGGTGACTGCTTCAGGCCAGGCTGCCTCTGTAGCCTTCGACTGGATCGTGGTGCTGCCGAATCTCGGCAGCGGTCAGATCATGCGTGAGTGGTGGACGGAAATCAGCGGCGCCACCGTCGCCAGTCTCACGGGGAACGCCGCTTTTCCTGCGGATTCAGCAGGGCGTGATCTTCTGGGGGCGTTTGAAACCCCGCAGAACTGGGATGATAACACGGGACAGCGTGTGCGCGGCTTCTTGCATGTGCCGGTCACCGGTCAGTATCGGTTTTTTATCAGTAGCGATGATCAATCGAGTCTGCTGCTGAGCAGCGATGACAATCCGCTCAATGCGGTTCAAATCGCCAGCCAGCAGGATTACACGCCGCCACAGACCTGGACATGGTATCCGCAGCAGACTTCCGCCCTGATCATACTGCAAGCGGGCGGGCGCTACTACCTTGAGGCGATCGTGAAGGACGGCAACGGTGACGATCATCTTGACGTTGGCTGGCAAAAGCCTGGAGACACCGCGCCCGCAGTCATCGCAGGAACCTATCTGTCGCCGTATTTGCCGGTGCAGAATCCCGCCATCTTCTGGAGCTTTGAGGAGGCGGCCTGGAATGGCACGGCGGGCGAGGTCAAGGCCTCGGACCAAGGCATCTATCGTTACGGTGGCAGGGCCGTCGGCGGTGCCAGCCCAACGGCTGCAAGCCCGGCACTGAGCGGCAATCCCGGCACGGGCGGCAGTGCCGTGTTCAACGGCACGTCCCAGAGCGTGGTGGTGCCATACAACGCCGCGTTGAACCCGCGTGACTTCACCATCGCCGCCTGGGTGCGCATGGACGGAGCATTGGGGGCGGAACGTTGCATCCTTGCCTCACGGGAGACGGTGGGTGCCACCATCCGAGGCTATGGCCTGTGGATCAACAGCGCTGGAAACTGGCAGTTGCGTACCGGAGCCGGAGCCGCCGCGCTCACCGGCCCGGCGGTGGTGGCTGGAAGGTGGACACACATTTCCGCCACTTTTCGCACGACCAATGACACCACGCGCGCCGGCATCCGCAGGCTGTATGTGAATGGCGTTCTCACCGCGGAAGACAGCGGTGTCTATTTGCTCAATGCGTCGGGGCCCCTGGTTTTTGGTGCTGCTGACAGCCCCGGCTCCGCCTTTCTGCCGGGCGCTGTCGATGAAGTCACGCTGCATCACTCGCCACTTTCGCTGACGGACGTCATTGCCCTGCGCGACCTGCGGCATGCGACCAACCAAGGGCCGGCGAATCAGTCGCCGCAGATGACCAATCCAGGGAGCCGGAGTTCGATCCTTGGCGCGGTGGTGTCATTGCCCGTCGTCGCCAGCGATCCTGAAAACAATCCCATCACCTTCAGCGCCACCGGCCTGCCCACGGGACTCACGATTTCTCCAACCACGGGCGTCATCTCCGGATCGGTGACTGCGGCGGGCGTCTTTAACGTCACAGTGACTGCCGCCGACGGTCTCAGCACGCCGTCGAGCGTTTCATTCACCTGGACCGTTTCAAACGGGCTCACCCTGCAAACACTGGTGTCAGGGCCAAAACCGTCCGGTTCGACGCAGAGCTACACAGCACAGGCTTCGAATGGCGTGAATCCGCGTTTCAAATGGAACTTTGGTGATGGCACCCCTGAAACCGCCTGGTCCAGCAGTGCGGGCATTTCACATGCTTTTACGAACCCCGGACGCTATCTCGTCACACTGAGCGCCACGGATGACACGGGCATCAACGTCACCAGCTCGTTTTATCAGGCGGTTCATGCCGCGCTGACGTCACGCAGGCCCAACACCTCGTCCAGCATCGTGTTTGAAGATCTTCCCACCGGCAATGACCGTGTCTGGTGTGTGAACCCTGACAACAACAGCGTCTCCGCCTTCGACGTTGTCACAAAAACGCGTTACGCCGAACTGGCAGTCGGCACTGCGCCGCGCGCACTGGCGCTGGCGCCGGACGGCAGGCTGTGGGTGACCAATGTGGAGAGCGCCACACTCAGCATCATCAACACCAGCACACGGACGGTGGCCGCCACCGCAACCCTGCCACGTGGATCGCGCCCCTTTGGTCTCGTCTTTGATCCGGCGGGCACTGCGGCGTGGGTGGCCCTGGAAGGCACCGGAAAAGTGGTCAAATTGAACCCAGGCACAGGCGCCGTGCTCGCCACGGTGAACGTCGCCGGCCCGGTGCGGCATCTCTCGATCTCGGCGGATGGTGCACGTGTTTATGCATCGCGTTTCATCACGCCACGTGTCGCGGGCGAGAGCACGGCTTTGCCCGACCTGACCGGAGCTGGCGGACAGGTTGTTGTCATAGGCACGGCGGCATTGGCGGTCGAGCGGACCATTCTGCTGAACCCAAGCACGGCGACCGACAGCGAAACTTCCGCGCGTGGTCTGCCAAACTACCTTGGTGCTGCTGTGATCTCACCCGACGGGCTTTCCGCCTGGGTGCCCTCAAAACAGGACAACATACAGCGCGGCATCCTGCGGGATAACAAACCGCTCAATCACGAAGTCACCGTGAGGTCGATCATCTCGCGCCTCAATCTCACCACGCAGACCGAGCACCTCGGCTCACGTGTGGACATCGACAACTCGGGCATGCCTTCCGCCGCCGCCTACGATCCATGGGGCATCTACGTCTTCACCGCGCTTGAGGCCAGTCGTGAGATCGTCATTCTCGACGCCTGGACTCACCAGGAGATCCTGCGCTTTCCTGCCGGTCGCGCGCCTCAGGGCGTGACGTTCTCTCCGGACGGAAACACGCTCTACGTGCAGAACTTCATGGACCGCACGATCACGATGCACGACGTGCGTGGCATCATGCAGGGCGGGAATGCCGCGCCAGTCACGCTCGCCACGCTGAATGCCATCACCACGGAACGGCTCGCCGCGCAGGTCTTGCAGGGCAAGAAGCTGTTTTATGACGCCAAGGACACACGCCTGGCCTTTCAGGAGTACATGAGCTGCGCCACCTGCCACAATGACGGTGGCGATGATGGTCGTGTGTGGGATTTGACCGGCTTCGGTGAAGGTCTGCGCAACACGATCACGCTCAAAGGCCATGCGAATCATGGTGCCCTGCACTGGACCGGCAATTTCGACGAGGTGCATGACTTTGAGGGCCAGATTC
>DAORHS010000018.1:0-15956 GCA_035438165.1 Prosthecobacter sp. | reverse complement strand
CTACGCGGGCGCGGTGGTGGCGCTGTTTCTCTTCATCATCATGCTGCTCGACATCAAGGCGGAGGAGGGCAAGAAGCTGAATCTGCCCGCCATCGTCTCGGGCGTGCTGCTCGCCGTGCTGCTGACCCTCCAGATCTTCGCCGTTGTGGGCGGTACGGGTCTGGCAAAGAAAAGTTCCCAAAGCACGCCGCTGGCCATGACAGAAGCCACCGGAAAGATTGGCAAGGCGGCGGCGCTGCCCACCATCACCAATGATCTCAAGGCCGGCACGCTGCCCGATGCCAAGCTGATCGGCTTCACGCTCTTCGATCAATACGGCTTCCATCTCCAGGTCGTCGGCCTGCTGCTGCTCGTCGGCACGATCGGGGTCGTTGTTCTCAGCAAACGTGAAAGGAGCGCCCCATGATCACGCTTGGTCACTATCTCGTCGTCAGCGGCATGCTGTTTGCGCTGGGCCTCGCCGGTGTCATCGCCCGTCGGAACATCATCATCGTTTACATGTGTTTGGAAATGATGCTCAGCGCCGCGAACCTCGCGCTGGTCGGCTTTTCCCGCTTTCATCTTGTCAACGGCCTGCCGGATTACACCGCGCAGTCGCTCGTGTTCTTCACCATCACCGTGGCCGCCGCCGAGGTGGCCGTGGGGCTCGCCATCATCGTGGCACTCTTCCGCTCGAAACAGAGTGTGGATGTCGAGTCCGTCACCAAACTTCAAGGATAACGCGCCGACATGCACGCCAGCATCATCCTTCTGCTGCCATTCTTTTCGGCTCTCGTCATCCTGCTGGGACATCGTCAGCTCAAAGGTGCCGCCGTCCTCATTTCCGTCGGTTCCTCGATCATTTCCTTCGTGGCCTGCCTGTTTTTCCTGGCGACGGACGATGACAACAAGCTGCTCCTGCCCTTCATCGAGGTCGGGAACTTTCAGGCGGGCATTGACGTCCTGATCGACAAGCAGAGCCGGGGCATGATGTTCATCGTCAGCTTCATCGGCATGCTGGTGCATATTTTCTCGCTCGGCTACATGAAGGACGATGAGGCGAAACCGCGCTTCTTCGGCGCCCTGTCGCTCTTCATGTTCTCCATGACCGGCATCGTGCTCGCCGGAAACCTGATCATGATGTTCATCTTCTGGGAACTCGTCGGTCTGAGCTCCTACCTGCTGATCGGGCACTGGTATCAGAAGGCGAGCGCGGCTGAAGCGTGCAAAAAGGCATTCCTGACCAACCGCATTGGCGACTTCGGCTTCATGATCGGCATCCTGCTGCTGTTCGGCGCGAACGGTGCGAATGTGAACTTGATAGACCTGAAGACGGCCTTCGAGTCCGGTCCGCTGCGTCCTGAAGCACCGGGTTACAGTGCCGGATTCACCACGGCGGCGGCGTTGTGTATTTTCCTGGGCGCCATGGGCAAGTCCGCCCAGTTTCCGCTGCACGTCTGGCTTCCGGACGCCATGGAAGGCCCCACGCCGGTGTCCGCGCTCATCCACGCCGCCACGATGGTTGCCGCCGGTGTGTACATGCTGGTGCGTGTGAGCTTCCTCGTCACCGCATCGCCGCTCGCTGCGGAAATCATTGCCGGCATTGGTTGTGTCACCGCTTTGCTCGCCGCCTTGATGGCCACGCAGCAGAATGACATCAAACGGATACTGGCCTACTCCACGCTCTCGCAGCTCGGTTACATGGTCATGGCCGTCGGCGCCGTGGCGATGGCCGCCCAGCATGGCCACGAGCCGCACGGTCCGAATCCTGGCCATCCGGCCATGTTCCACCTCTACACACACGCCTTCTTCAAGGCGATGCTCTTCCTCGGCTCCGGTGCCGTGATCTATGCCTGTCACCATGAGCAGGACATCTGGAAAATGGGCGGCCTGCGCAAGCACATGCCGGTCACTTTCTGGACCTTCGCCATCGGCACCCTGGCCCTGATGGGATTGCCACCGCTCAGCGGTTTCTGGAGCAAGGAAGCCGTGCTCGGAGCCGCCTATGACAGCGGTTGCAACATTCTCTTCCACGCGGGCACCCTCACCGCTGCGCTGACGTCGTTCTACATGATGCGTCTGCTCATCGTCGCATTCTTCGGCAAACCGCGCACGGATTCCGCGCATCACGCCCAGGAGGCGCCGATGGTCATGATCCTCCCGCTCGCCATTCTGGCGATTTTCTCGATTCTCTCCGCCTGGGACGGCCTGGCCAATTCCCTGCAGGCGCTCAAGCCGCCGCATGTGGAAGGCCATGACACCGTGCTGTTCGCCTCCATCGTCGCGCTCCTCGCAGGCGCTGGAGGCGCGATCTACCTGTATCGCGGCAAGGACAAGGACCCGGTGAACATCAAGCTCTTCGCCAACAAGTTCTACTTCGACGAGATCTACGCCGTCATCGTCCGTGTCTGCCAGGACCGTGTCGCGTGGATCGTCACCGCTTTGGAGCGTGTGTTCGTCGATGGAATCATCGCGCGTCTGCCGACGGCGATCATCGCGCGTCTCGGGGCCGCCACCCGCATGCTGCAGGGCGGCCATCTGCAGGGTTACACCTTCCTGCTGGGCGGCGGAGTGATCGCCGTGATTTATCTTGTCGTGTTTGTGCTGCCCCGCATGGGCCATTGAGAGAGAAACTGAATGAGCGTTCTTGAAATCATCATCGCACTCCCGCTCCTCGCCGCCCTGGCGGTCTGGCTCGGTGCGCCTGCCCGTGCCGCTTCGCTCGGAGCCACGCTGCTCAACTTGATCATCGTGTTCATCACGGCGGTGCAGTACTCTGGCAAAGCGGCGACCGGACTCGCCTTCACCTACTCCCGCCCGATTCTCGACAATCCGTCGCTCAGCTTCGCGGTCGGAGCCGATGGGGTCTCGCTCATTCTCGCCCTGCTCACCACGCTGGTGATGCTCGCCGCCATCTGGCAGATTCAAGATCGCCCGGCCATCTTCTATGTTTCATCGTTGCTCATCGGCGGCGGTGCGCTTGGGGCCTTCCTCACCACCGATGTTTTCTTCATCTACGCTTTCCACGAACTCGCGCTGATCCCGACCTTTCTCATGATCGCGCTTCACGGCCGTGCCGAGCCGGCGCAGCGAAAGGCCGTCGCGTGGAAAGCCACGATCTACCTGGGCGCGGGAAGTTTGGTGCTGCTCGCCGGTCTGGTCTGGGTGGTGCTTGAGTTCAGCGGCGGTTCCAAGCTGACCTTTGATCTCGAGGCGCTGCGCAATCAGGCAAAACTCACGCCGCTGCCGGATGCGAAGCAGGCGCAGATCTTTTTCGTCCTGCTGCTCGGATTCGGCTCGCTCGTCAGTCTGTTCCCCTTCCACAGCTGGGCCGCGCCCGCCTATGCGACTGCGCCGACACCTGTGGCGATGCTGCACTCCGGCGTGCTGAAAAAATTCGGCCTCTACGGCCTCATTCGCATCGCTTTGCCTCTGTTGCCGCAGGGTGCGCATGTGGAATGGGTTCAGAATGCGCTTCTGCTCATGCTGCTGGGCAACATCCTCGTCATGGGCCTCGTCACCATTCATGCGAACCGCCTCGACGACACGCTGGCCAACTCCAGCGTCATGCACATGGGCTACATCTTCCTCGGCATCGCCGCTGGCGGCGAGATCGCGCTTAAAGGGGCCGTGGTGCTGATGTTCGCCCACGGCATCTCCATCGCCCTGCTCTTTGGCCTTTGTGGTCGCATGCGCAATCAGCTCGGCACGCTGGAGTACAACAAGCTCGGCGGCCTCGCCACCCACGCCCCGGCGTTCACCGTGCTGTTTGCCTTTGGCACCTTTGCCTCCATCGGCCTGCCCGGCCTCACGAACTTCGCCGGAGAGGTGATGATCTTCGTCGGCAGCTTCACCAGCTTCCAGGCGGGCGTCCTGAGCAATCTCCAATGGACCGTCATTCTGGCGCTTTGGGGCGTCGTGATGTCCGCCGTTTACATGCTGCGTGCCTATCGCAGCATCTTCCACGGCACTCCCACCACCGGGTTGTTCATGATCGATCCCGCCTTTTCGCAGCGCGTGCCCTTCATCATGCTCGCCACCACGCTGCTTGTCACCGGCTGCTGCCCCTGGCTGCTGCTCAACCTCATGAAATCCGCGCTGTAGTCCTGCCATGAGCGTTTTCACCATCGAAGCCGGCCTCGCTTTTCTCGGACTCGTCCTCCTGTTGGTCGAGGCCTTCAAGCCTGACATCAGCCGTCGCACCCTTGGCCTGACCGCCATTGCCGGAACGGTGCTCGCGCTCGTCCTGTTCGTCTTCGCCAAGCACGATACCGCCAGTCTTCCCGGCTTCATCCAGCCCTGGCATCAGCTCGACACGCTGGCTCTCTTCTACAAGGGATTCGCGCTGGTCATCACGATCCTCGTCCTCTGGCTCACGCTGGAATGCGCGCCCTACCTCACGCGCTTCACCGTCGATGGCAAACTGGCCGAAATGTTCAGCCTGCCGCTCATCGTCTGCGCCGGCATGATGTGGATGGCCTCCGCGCGTGATCTGGTCACCGTCTTCGTCTCTCTCGAACTCGTCACCGTCTCCTTCTACGTGCTCGTCGCATTCGCCCGGAAGAGCGCCTTCAGTCTGGAAGCCGGCGTGAAGTATCTGATTCTCGGCGCTCTCTCGACGGGTGTGCTCGTCTATGGCATCGCCTGGATCTACGGCGCCACCGGCACCATGAGCTTCGACGGCATCGCCAAAGCCCTCGCCAATCCTGCCACCAGCAAAACCGCCGCCTTGTTTGGTGCCGCGGTTCTGCTTTGCGGTCTCGGCTTCAAGGTCGCCGCCGCGCCCTTCCACATGTGGGTGCCCGATGTTTATCAAGGCGCACCGACTCCGGTCACCGCCTTTCTCTCCGTCGGATCGAAAGCCGCCGGTTTCGTCGTTCTCACGCGCGCTCTCGATGCCTTCCTTGCCGAAGGTTCCATCATCAGCACCGAGATTCAGTCCCTTCTCCTCGTCGTCGGTTCTCTCACCGCCTTGCTCGGCAGCCTTCCCGCGATCTTCCAGACCAGCGTGAAGCGCCTGCTCGCCTACTCCAGCATCAGCCACGCCGGTTATCTGCTGCTCGCCCTCGCCTGCCGAGACAGCGTCCGCTTCGATCTCTCCTCCGGCGGCATCGTCGCCTTCTACCTCGCCACCTACCTGCCCATGACCGTCCTCGGCTTCCTCGGCCTCGGTCTCATGCGTGCCAACGGCCTCGGCGAGGACATCAAGGACTTCGCCGGCCTCGCCAAACGCAATCCGCAGTTCGCGCTGCTCATGACGATCAGCTTCGCCTCGCTGGCCGGCCTGCCGCTCACCGCCGGTTTCCTCGGCAAGCTCTTCGTCTTCCTCGGTCTCGCCGACCACGGCTACTGGGGAGCTCTCAGTTGTGCCGTCATCGCCGCCGCCGCCGGATTCTACTACTACTTCAAGACCATCCTCGCGATGTACACCACCGAAGGCACCGACGCTCCGGCCCTCACGCTTTCGGGAGCCACCAAGGCCGTCGCAGGAGCCCTCGCGCTCGCCATCCTCATCCTCGGCGTCTATCCCAAGCCCTTGCAGAAGGTGCTGACGCCGGTGTCTGCAACAGTGGTGGCGAAGTAATCGCAAAGACGGCGAGCGTTCGACCCGGCTTGGAAGCGCTTTCTTTAGCATTCAGGACTAAAAGGTAGATTGACTCCGGAAGAAGGTTCCTGATAAAAGAAGATGCCATGAAAGCTTCGACGCGAGTCATTTTTAGAGGGATTGCCGCAGTTTGCTGTTTGCTTCTCCTGTTGCCCAGCCAGGCCTCCGCACAGCTGCTGGACCTCGACCCGCTGGTGAATTGGGACGATCCGTTAAGCCTGCAGCGTTCCGATCTAGAACGCCTTTTCAGGCCAGTGGTGGAGGCAACGGGCAGACGGCCCTGGCAGGAGCGCACCAACGACTCCACTGCCATCGGCTGGGGATATGATGCGGTAAACAACAAAACCTTGTTCAAAGGCCGCCTAAAAGTTGCCCTATCAAATGTTCACTGGGAGACCAAGGCCATTTCGTTTGAGATCAACGAAGAAGACATGTCACCTGCTGACGAACAATGGCTGTATGACAAGCTTGACGAGGTTCTGAAGGTTGAGAGGAGACCGACCCGTGCCCCCACTTCTGGGGCCGTCTTGCATTATTGGTACCCTGGCAATTGCGAGGTGGCCACCTACAAAAGCTCTGGGAGGAGGTTCACCATCACCATCCGAACTTCCTCGAGGAGGAGGGATGAGTCCGGCGTCGTGACAACGCGAAAGGCCCCTGACCTTAGCGCCAATCTGGATGCCCTCCTTAACTTTGCCACCTTCTGGCAGTGGACGCCGAGCGACTTTGAGAAGCACTATGTCGTCAAGGTGGAGGACCAGGCCAAGCAGCAGAAACCGCCGCAGTTTGAGTGGGTGAACGCCAGCCGTGACCGCGCCCGGTTCTCCCGCCGCATGTTCAGCAACGCGGAGACGAAGCTCACGATGTTTGGCGGCTCCATCAAGGTGGAGGAGGCCATTGTGGAGTTTGTGAATGGCAAAGCGGCACGCGCCACGATCTCCTTCTACAATCGTGGCGATTCCGGTGACATCGAAGTCGCGGAATTTGACCGCATCTTCAAAACGATCGGCCAGAACCTCGGTCAGGTGACGAAGGTGGGGCCGAAAAAGCAGCTCATGTCCGCGAACGCGGCGCTTCCCGTCACAGGCTGGATGTGGAGCGCGCCCACGGGCATCGCGTTGCTCGAATACAACGAGTACAACACGCCCGGCAAGGTCACGAAGCCGGAATTCCTGCGGTTGAAACTGGCGGCGCCCAACCAGGCCGACTGGAGCATGGGCAAGATGGCCACGGGCGTGCAGCGCATGGAGTTGCAGAAGCGTGTGACCAAGACTCCCGAGGGCGATGTGTACATCAGCGGCGTGCCGATGGTGGATCAGGGGCAGAAGGGCTACTGCGTGGCGGCGAGCTGCCAGCGCCTGTTTGAATACATGCGCATCCCCTGCGACCAGCATGAAATGGCGAAGCTCGTCAGCGTCGATGCCGAGAGCGGCGCGAACATCATGACGATGCAGAAGAGCCTGGCCAAAATCGACAGCGCCTTCAAAGTCACGTTCAAGCCGCTGGTCAATCCCGAGTTGTATTACAGTGCGGGCCGCAAGCGACGCGTGTCAGAGAAAGAGTTTCTCTCGCTCATCAAAGAGAACGTCGAAAAAGGCGTGCCGCTGCTTTGGGGCCTGATTCTCGGGGAGAAACCCGAGGATCCGCCGCTTCTGGGCGCCGGCCAAACACGTGGCGGCCACATGCGCATGATCATCGGCTACAACCTGGCCAAGAACCAGGTGCTCTTCACCGATTCCTGGGGCGCAGGCCATGAACTCAAGCGCATGGCCATGCTGGACGCCTACGACGTGACGATGGGCCTCTACTCGATGGCACCACGTGGATTTTGAGGCGGAGCGTCATGGCGCGCGGCCTTCTTCGACATCCATCAGGTCGAAGAACGTCACGATGTCATCACGGCTGCCGAAACCGGCCTCCGCTTTTGCCTCCGCGAGCCCTTTCGAGGCGGTGTCGTTCCAGCCACGTTTGTGCATGAAGCCGTTCCAGATCTCGATCTGCTCGGCAGTGGGACGATGGCCGTTCTGACAGCACCATTCGAGGACTTCCTCGTCCGTGCCGCCTTCCAGCGTGCGTTTCGTCAGCGCGTTGAAGTCCACGCCGAGGAATTTGCACACGCGTTCGTCGAACGAGCGGTTGCCAGCCACATAGCCGAGGTGGTAGCCCTCGGGCAGCCTGCCTTCTTTGGCGTTGAGACGGATTTTGTCGAGGATGCGTCCGAACACGGCGATGCCGCCGACGAGATCACGGGGGGAACGAATGGGGAATGCCATGCACCCCTTTAACGAGGACACATGGCGGAGTCAAACGCGCGGGAGAATGACGAAATCCGAATGAGGAATGACGAATGAGGTTCCAAACAGCCTTCGGGCTTCATCATTCATTCGTCATTCGGCATTCTGGTTTCGTCATTTCGCCTCCGCCTTCTTCTTGGCGGCCTTCCCCTTTCCTTTGCCTTTGGCTGCACCTTTGGGCGCGGCGGCGGGAGCCACTTTTTCGCCAGGCTTCGGCAGCGTGCTCATCACCTTTTCCCACTCGGGGTTCAGCGTGGCTTCGTGGATGGAGAAATTGCGGAAATCGACCGACTGGCCGCCGACGGTGAATCCGGGGGAGGCTTTCTCGGTCAGAAACAAGGCGTCCGCTCCCCAGGCGACGAGGTCGTCCACCTTGCCGAGCATCTTGTCGCCGACCATTTCGAGGCGGACCTTGTGCCAGCCGTCGCCGAGTTCGGTGGGGAAGCGGGCGAAGACCACGGCCTTGTCCGGGCCTTCATGGTCGTTGTCGTCGCGTTGGATGGTGACGGACTTTGGCGTGATGTTGATGCGCGCCATGTGGTCCTTCACGGCATTGATGGAAAGGCTGGTGGTGCGTGCGCCGGAGAACTTGAATTCGTATTCGATGACGAAGTCCTTCAGCTTGTTGGGCAGGCGGGTGACGGCACCGTGCTTGTCCGCTTCGAGCTCAGAGCCGCGCAGGACGCCGTCCACGGCCTCCCACTTGCCCTTGGCGGCCTTCCAGGGAGCGCCGGCACCGTCGCTGAGATTGTTTTCATAAATGACCTTGCCGGGAATGGCGAGGAGCGGCTTGTCTTCGGCACGGACGCCAAACGCGGCGAGCGCAAGGCAGAGGGTCAGGAGGCGGGTGTGTTTCATGGGGCGTTGAGAACGGCGGCTCCGCATCCTTGTTGCACCTGTTTTCCGAACCTGATAGAACCGCCGCATGCGCACGACTGCCGTCTGCCTTCTCCTGTTCCTCCTCCGCATGCAAGCCGCCGAACCCGCCCCCGCCGATGCCTGGCTGGCCCATGCCAAGATCGCTCCCCCGTTGCAGTTCCCGACGACACTCGAAGCCTGGCAAACACAGCGCGTCGAGATTCGCGCAAAGCTCAATGAACTGCTCGGCGATCTCCCACCACGCCCGCCGGTTTCCGCATTTCAAATCATCACGCGGGAAGACAAAGGCACCTACACACTTGAAACACTCCAGTTCGACAATGGCGCGGGTGAAATCGTGAAGGGCTTCCTCTTTGTTCCGAAGCCGGCGACCGCACAAAGCAAAGCGCCGGCGATCCTCTACTGCCACTGGCACGGCGGGCAGTATGACATCGGCAAACAGGAACTGTTGCAGACGAACGCGACGCCCGTGGCGCCCGGTCCAGCCTTGGCGGAGGCCGGTTACGTCGTGCTCGGCATTGACGCGCCGTGTTTTGGCGAGCGCAACGGCCAGGGCCCCGACGGCCCGCAGCAGAAAGGCAGCGCGGGCGAGATGACGGCGGCGAAATTCAACCTCTGGGCCGGGCGCACGCTCTGGGGCATGATCATGCGCGATGATCTGACCGCACTCGACTATCTCTGCTCGCGTCCCGAGGTGGATGCGCAGCGCATCGGCGTCACCGGCATCAGCATGGGATCGACACGAAGCTGGTGGATCATGGCGCTGGATGATCGTCCACGTGCGGCGGTGTGCGTCGCCTGCATGACACGCTACGAGGAACTCATCCGCGCCGGCATGCTCAAAGCGCATGGCATCTATTACTTCGTGCCCGGCATGCTCAAACACTTCGACACCGAAGCCGTGATCGCCCTCGCCGCGCCACGACCGATGCTCTTCATGACCGGCAACCAAGACGGCGGCTCACCCATCGAAGGCGTGAGCCACCTCGGCGAGATTGTTGCCAAAGTTTACGCGCTGCATGGCGATGACGCGAAGGCCCGTTTCGAGAACACGATCTATCCTGGCATCGGGCATGTGTACTTGCCCGAGATGTGGGAGAAGACGGTGAAGTGGATGGACCGTTGGGTGAAGGAGGAGTGAGAGGTTAGAGGTTATGAGTTAGGGGCAAGTGCAAGAACTGCTCACAACCCCTAACTTCTAACGCTTAACCTCAGCCCCTCACCACGAACTCAAATCATCATGCAGCCGCTCCATCTCACGGGAGAAGGCCGCACGTTCGGGCATGTCGGGCTCGCCGTAGGGGACGATCTCGATGACATTTTTCCGCAGGGCGGTGATGCCGCTGCCGCCGTCGGCCTTTTGAATGCTCTGCCAGGCGCAGTCCGCAAAGCGAGCGGCCAGGATGCAGTCCTGCGGCGTCGTGTGACCGCCGCGTTGCAGATGGCCGAGCACGGAAGGGCGCACCTCGAGATCCGGGAACGGCGCGCCGGCACGCTGGAAGTACTGCTGGAAGGCATCCATGAGCACGTAGGCGCGGTTGCGTTTCTGCGGTGGATCAAACTCCACGCCCTCAGCGACGAGCACGATGGCGTGGCCGCGTCCGCGCGTCATCGCGCCTTCGATTTTGGCGGCGAGTTTCTTCATCGCCTCATCGTTCAGCGCGCCGCCTTCGGGGGTGATGATCATTTCCGCGCCGGAGGCCAGACCGGCCATGCGGGCGAGGTCGCCACTGGCGCGGCCCATCGTTTCCAGCACCATCACGCGGCGGTGGCTGCGGGCGGTGTCGATGAAGTGGTCCACGGCCCAGACGAGGGTGTTTACCGCCGTATCGACGCCCAGCGCCATGTCGGTGAACTGCAGGTCGTTGTCGATCGTCGCCGGGATGCCGATGACACGCAAATCGCTCTCCTCTGCGAGCAGGCGGGCGCCGGTGAGCGAGCCGTCGCCGCCGCCGACCACCAGGGCGCGCACATTGAGCCCTTTGAGCAGGTGAATCACGTTTTCGCGCACCTTTTTCTCGTGGAATTCGAGGCAGCGCGCCGAGCCGAGGATGGTGCCTCCCTTGCCCATGATGCCGCTGACGCTGGCGTGGTCCATCTGGATGATGTGAAGCTGCTCGGAGATCAAACCCGCGCGGCCCGTGTGGGTGGCGATGTCTTTTTTCAGGCGGACCAGGGCCTCGGCGTCGCCATTCACCGTGCGGGCGGTGCGTACGAGCCCGCGGTAGCCGTCGCGGATGCCGAGTACGGCGATTTTTTCACGGTTCAGGCCCAGACGCACGATGGCACGCAGGAAAGCGTTCATGCCTGGGGCGTCGCCACCGCTGAAGAGCACGGCGACGGATTGTTCGGGGAAAGCGGCGGTCATTCGAAATGAGGGGATTGGGGAGGCTTGCCATAGCGAGCACTTCCAGCGAGGCAAGCGACGGCTGCTTCGCAGCAAAGACGAAAGGGCCGCGTGTCCGGGCATTCGTCATTTGCCATTCTGAATTCGCCATTCCTCTTCTCTTGCCAGCCTTCGTCCGCGTGTTAATGCCCCCGGTGTCTCCCGCCTTTGCCACCACGCTGTTTCCGCTCATCGCCGCCCTCCTGTATGCCTTCGGGGCGCTCGTGCTGAAGCGCTCCAGCGATCTCGGCGTCGGCCTCTACCGCACCACGTTTGTGGCGAATCTCATCGTGGCAGGGCTCTTTTCCTTCCTCTGGCTGCTCGGCGGGCCGCCGGTGGAGCGGGACATGCTGTGGCAGCCCGGCCTCATCGCCATGTGCCTTTTTGTGGGCCAGATTTCGCAGTTCCTTGCTTTGGAAAAGGGGGATGTCTCCGTCGCCGTGCCGGTCTTTGGCTTGAAGGTCATCCTCGTCGCTTTTTTCACGCCGATTCTCATCGGCGAGGCCGTGAGCCTGAAGCTGTGGATCGCCGCCTTTCTGAGCGTGCTCGGCATCACCTTTCTCAATCAAAAAGACGCTGGGAAACCGCACAAGAACCTGCTCATCACGTTCGTCGCCGGTGGCATCGGCGCGGTGGCGTTTGCCGTCTTCGATGTGCTGGTGCAGAAATGGGGACCCTACTGGGGCGTGGGCCGCCTGCTGCCCTGCATCTTCTGGATCAATGCGCTGCTTTCCTTCGGCCTTGTCTTCCGTTTCTCCGCCCCGCTGAGCGCCATCAAAACCCAGGCTTGGCCGTGGCTGGTGGGTGGTTCCGCGTTGTTCGGCATTCAGAGCATCACCTTCGTCAGCACCCTCGCCGTCTTCGGCAAGGCCACCTCGGCCAACATCGTCTATGCCTCACGCGGTCTGCTCAGCGTGTTGCTCGTCTGGATGATCGGTCACTGGTTCGTGAACGCCGAGCAGCACCTCGGCCCCAAGGTCATGCGCTGGCGTCTCGCGGGCGCGTTGCTGATGATGAGCGCGATCGTGCTGGTGGTGCTGTAGCGAAAAGCCGTTGCCACCTGCGGCGCTGCGGACATGTTTCCGCATGATCCTGGAAACCATGCCTGCCTTGGGCGCACCTACCGTTGATCAAAAACTGCGGCTCGTTTGGGAGTTGTGGCAGGATGTTTCTCGCGACAGTTCCATCAATGTGGAGACAGCAGCACTGCTTGATGAACGAATTCAGGAGCATGAAGCAAATCCTGATGCCGCCCGCAGCACCGAACAGGTGACGGCGGGTATTCTGGCGCTCAAGAAGCGACTTGCCGCCTCCCGCGCATGAATGCCGTTTAGACGTTGGGCGCTGAAGCGGATGTGCAGCGTATCTACGAGCATCAGGAAGCCTGGGAGGAAGGAGCCGGAGACCGTTTCTATGATGAGGTGCTGTCTTCCGTGAGGCTGCTGGAGGCATTTCCCGAGATCGGACCTGTCGTCCATCGCAGCAAGATGCGGCGGGTTCTCGTTTTCAATCGGCACTACGGTTTGTTCTATGTCGCTGAACGGCGCGGCGTCATTCTCCACGCTCTTCTCGATCTTCGACAAGATCCGACAGCCATCATGAAGCGGCTGAAAGGCATCTGACCGGCAAGTCGCGGACTCCAGCCGCGTTAAGGTGGCATGAAGACGTCACTTTGGATCGGTGGATTCGTGCTGGGCGCTGTTTTAACCCATGCGGCAGAGGTGGACCCCCAGCCCTTCCTTTCCGCCACGCAGCGACTGATCGAAGGCACGAGCTTTCTTGGCTCACCATTCCGTGCGGATGAAATCATCACGTTGAAGGCCGCGATTGCGCAAAATGACGCCGCTGCGGTTGCCAAGGCGCAAACGGTGCTCGATGCGCATGCGTTGTTCCAAGTCACCATCACACCCGAACAGCGCGTAAAGGTGGCGACGGGCGCGGCAAAGCCGGTGCTCGATGAGTCTGGCTGGCGGCAGTATCTCGTGCGCGTCGATAACGAAGCCGGTGTCACCGCGAAGCTCGCTGCGAGCAGCCCGCAGGCGAAGGAGGCCTATGTGAAAGGCTCGCCGCCCGTCGCACCCCATGCGCAGCCGCGTGATCCGGGACAGCCCGCGATCTCCGCACGTTGGCTGGACATGCAGATGTTCGAAGCGCCGCCGATGCAGCCGACGCTGAGCGGCCTCGGCGTCGAGTATCGCATCATCCAGCTCTACAGCCGCGACGCGGGCAAACGTGACGCGACGTTCAGCTTCGACACCGGTCAGGGCACGCAGGATCTCGGCTTCCGCAATGAAACCAGCGTGCTCTTCGACTGCCAGCCCGCGCGCGAGGTAAAGCTCGCCATCACCGATGAAGACGGCAAACCCTGCATCGCCGAGCTGCTCATCAAAGACAAAGCCGGACGTGTCTATCCGAGCCAGATCAAGCGTCACGCGCCGGATTTCTTCTTCCACCCGCAAATCTACCGTGGCGACGGCGAATCGCTGAAGCTGCCCGATGGCGACTACGACGTGGTTTTTCGTCGCGGACCCGAATCGCTGCCGGAATCGCGAAAAGTCGCCATCTCTGGTAAAAACACGTCGCTGAAGTTCCAGGTGAAGCGCTGGATTGATCCATCCAAGCTCGGCTGGTGGAGCGGCGATCATCACATCCACGCTGCCGGTTGCGCGCACTACTCCGTGCCGACGCAGGGCGTGCATGCGCCGGACATGGCGCGGCATTGCATGGGAGAGGATTTGAAAATCGGCGCGAACCTCACCTGGGGGCCATGCTTTGATTATCAGAAGCAGTTCTTCACCGGCACGGAGGACAAAGAATCACGCTATCCCTTCCTGCTGCGTTACGATGTCGAAGTCAGCGGCTTCGGCTCGCACAAAAGCGGCCATCTCTGCCTGCTGAAACTCAAGGAGCAGATGTATCCCGGCGGCGATTCCACCGCGCACTGGCCCACGCTCTGCCTCAACACACTCAAGTGGGCGAAGAAACAAGGCGCGCTCACCGGCCCCGCGCACAGCGGCTGGGGATTGCAGCCGCTCGCCGAAAACGACCCCGCTCGCGGCCAGCAATACAAACTCGGCATGCAAAGCGCCACCGACGAGCTGCCGAACTACATCATCCCGCCCTTCAACGGCATCGGCGCGAACGAATACATCGTCGATGTCACGCACATGGTCGAAGGGCCGGAGGGCAAGCCGGTGCCCGCAGTCGATTTCCTCTCGATGGTGGACACGCCGCACACCTGGGAGCTGAACATCTGGTATCACACGCTCAATGCCGGCTTCCGCACCCGCGTCAGCGGAGAGACCGACTTCCCCTGCATCTACGGCGAACGCGTCGGCCTCGGCCGCGCCTACGTGAAGCTCGACGGCAAACTCAATTACGACGCCTGGTGCGAGGGCATCCGCTCCGGCCGTGCCTACGTCAGTGATGGCAAGAGCCACCTCATCGACTTCAAAGCCAACGACGTCGAGCTCGGCGTCAACGGCAGCGAATTGAAGCTCGCGAAGCCTGCAACGGTCAAAGTCACCGTCAAAGCCGCCGCACGGCTCGACGATCAGCCGCGTCCCGACATTAAAAACGCCCCCGCCGGTCAAAAACCTTTCTGGGACATCGAACGCGCGCGAATCGGCACCTCACGCGAAGTTCCCGTCGAGCTTCTCGTCAACGGCGAGTCCGTCGCGAAACAAAACCTCCTCGCCGACGGCACCACGCGTGATCTGACTTTCGACGTGCCCGTGGAAAAGAGTTGCTGGCTCGCCCTGCGCATCCGCGCCAGTTCGCACACGAATCCGATCTTCGTCATCGTCGCCGACAAACCCATCCGCGAAAGGCGCAGCCTCGAATGGTGCCTCAAGAGCGTCGATCAATGCTGGTCACAAAAAGAAGCGCTCATTGATCCCAAGGAGCATGATGATGCCGTCGCGGCGTATGAGCATGCCCGGAAGGTATATCGCGAGCGGCTGGCGGAGTGATTCTTGATCGAAACTCACTTCCTCGTTCGGTGGAGATGCCAGTTCAGATCGAATCGCTCATCACCGTCTGACCAGCGTGGAGGGAAAACGGGGCTTTTGCACCCGAAAGGTGATCTGTCCGTGTCGCGGTAGTAGAGAAGTTCATCGTGATCTGTAAATCGGCCACAGCAGTCGAGTCGGAAGTAGAGATGAGTGCCGTCAGTCTGTTCTGGAATAACATCGACCCACTCTGGAACGCGCCCTTCCCGACAGAGCAATGAAACCACTTCTTCCTCAAGGATGGGTCCAACTCGTTCGCCATGCTTTGCCACATCGTCCGGGTAAATGTGTTCATTTACCTCCAGCGGATTTTCATCAAACGATTGGTTGAGGCATACGAAGTAGCGAAACGAATGAGGCAGTTTGTTTGAGACAAAGCGTCCAGCAAATTCAAACGCTTGCTGAGAGGCACGGGATAAGTTCTCGGTGAATCTGACAATCTCCATTCGACCCCAAACTCACTGCAAGCTGCGCCAGTAGCAAGCATGTTACCAATGTGGATGATCCCGGAGGGATCAAAGATGGTAGCCAGGGGCAAGGCTGCGAAGCAGACGCCGCCCCTGGAATGCCCCCAGACTCTCGTTCTCCCAAGGGCGCATGCCGGAGGTATGCGAGAAACGTTCGTGAATCCGGCGTGAACGAGGAGCCGTTTTCCGCCTCTAGCATCCCTTCGGGATGCATCCTTGAGTGAGGTGAGTTCATCCGTCTTCCAGGGGCCGTTCGACCCCTGGCTACCTTCTTTGATCCCTTCGGGATCGTGGAGATTCTACTCCTCCTGCACGATCACAAACGTCTTCGCGCTC
>DAORHS010000017.1:0-16638 GCA_035438165.1 Prosthecobacter sp. | reverse complement strand
ACGCGCGTCACCCTGCAGCGCCGCAGCTACACCGAGGCCGAAATCGCCAAGGCCAAGGACATGATCGCCGCCATGCCCGCCAAGAAGTTCAGCACGGTGGCCATGGCCGAGGCCGTGTGCATTCTGGAAACCATCGCCAAGCAAGACGAATCGCTCACCGTCGAGGTGCAGGCCATCGCCTTCAGTGATGAAGCCGCCATCGTCGCGCTGCCCGGCGAGATCTTCGTGGAACTCGGCCTCGCGCTGAAAAAGCAGTCGCCCTTCAAGCACACGATGATCGCCGAGCTCGCCAACGGCAGCATCGGCTACATCCCCGACAGCCGCGCCTACCCGCAGGGCAATTACGAAGTCGTCAGCGCCCGTTGCGCGCAGGGTTCGGGCGAACTTCTGGTCGAAGCTGCGCTGAAGCTGCTGAAGGAACTCTCGAACAAGTGACCGGCCCCCATGAAACACTCCATCTCTCGTTTGGCCCTTCTGGCGATCATGCTGTCTGCCAAAGTCTTGTTCGCCGGCGAGACCTCGCCTGAAGGCTTCACGCCGCTCTTCGATGGCAAGACCTGGGCGCACTGGGATCATCCTGCGCATCTGGGCGGAGTGTGGGAGATCGCCGATGGCGCCATCCGCCTGCGCTCCGATGAACCACCACGTGTGAAGGGCAAGGACTACAACCTCTCTACGCAGAAGCATTTCAAAGACTTCACCCTCATGATCGACTGGCGTCTCACCGGCGAACCGCATGTGAAGCCGCATCAATGGCTCCAGGACGACGGCACCTTTCACACCGATGCCGAAGGAAAAACGATCATGAAGGACAATCTCACCTGGGGCGACAGCGGCGTCTATCTGCGCGGCGCACGACTCGCGCAGGTCAACATCTGGTGCCAGCCCTGCGGCAGCGGCGAAGTGGGCACCAAGTTCAAAGACATGGAGGCGACGAAAGACGAACGTCTCAAAACCATGCCCCGCACCCGCGCCGACAAAGGCCCCGGCGAATGGAATCGCTTCATCATCACCCTGCGCGGAGACCGCGTCGATGTCACCCTGAACGGCACTCAAGTCATCCAAGGCGCACGCGTGAAAGACATCCCCGCCGAAGGTCCGATCACGTTGCAGAATCACAAGGACGCCGTCGAGTTTCGGAACGTCTTCATCAAGGAACTGCCGCAACCATGAAAGTCCTGCTTGTTTTGTTTTCATCGTTCGCGCTTTGCGCCTCGTCGTTTTCTGCACCGCCGAACGTCGTCCTTATCTTCTGCGACAACCTCGGCTACGGCGACGTGGGTTGTTTCAATCCGAAGGCGCATCAGCCGACGCCGCGCATTGATCGCATGGCGCAGGAAGGTCTGAAGTTCACGCATGCTTATTCGGCGGCACCGGTTTGCACCCCGTCGCGGGCGTCGTTGATGACGGGCTGTTACCCGCGCCGTGTAGGGCTCGATCTCGCGCCGGGTCAAGGACTCGTGCTGCGACCCGCCGCGGCTTACGGATTGAATCCGGACGAGATCACCATCGCCGAAGTGCTGAAGCCGCAGGGCTATGCGACGATGTGCATCGGCAAATGGCATCTGGGAGACCAGCCCGCGTTTCTGCCCACGCGCCAGGGTTTCGACGAATACTTCGGCATTCCCTACAGCGACAACATGCAGACCGATCCGAAGCGGAACTTCCCCACGATGCCGGTGATGGACGGCGAAAAGGTGATCGCCGCGAACGACGATCTGAGCCTGTTCACGCAGCAGGGCACGGAGCGAGCGCTGAAATTCATCGAGCAAAACCGTGATCATCCCTTCTTCCTCTACTTCCCGCAGATCACACCCGGCAGCACGCAGAAGCCGCCGGTTTCACCGAAGTTCCTTGGCAAAAGCGGCCGCGGTGAGTGGAGCGACTCCGTGATGGAACTCGACTGGTCCACCGGACAGATCCTCGACAAACTCGACGCGCTCGGCCTCAGCGAAAACACGCTCGTCATCTGGACCAGCGACAACGGCGCGCCCTTCGCGGGCAAGGGCGTCGGCTCGAATCTGCCGCTCAAGGGCAATGCCTACAGCGTCGCGGAAGGCGGCATGCGCATGCCCTTCATCGCCCGCTGGCCCGGCAAGATCCCCGCAGGCAAAGTCTCCACCGAACTCATCACGATGATGGACATGCTGCCCACGCTCGCCGCGCTGTCCTGCGGTGAGAAGCCGAAGGATCGCATCATCGATGGTCACGACATTCGTCCGCTTCTGTTTGGCGAACCGGAAGCGCGTTCACCTTACGACGCCTTTTTCTACTACTACACCGATCAACTTCAGGCCGTGCGCAGCGGGCCGTGGAAGCTGTATCTCGCCGGAGCCAATCGCGATGCCAAAGGCGGCAAGAAAGCTGCCTCCGATCCCAAGCTCTTCCATCTCGTCAACGATCCCGACGAAACGAACGACCAGTTCACGCTCCAGCCCGACATCGTGAAGCGCATCCTCGCCCACGCCGAAGCCATCCGCGCCGATCTCGGCGAAAAGAATCGGCCCGGCAAAGGCGTGCGCCCGGTGGGCAAGGTGGAGAATCCGACTCCGCGACTGTTGGAGCGATGAGCTTCGGCATCACCCGCCCTGCACGTCGGGATTGATGTAGCGCTCCAGCAGGATCTGGCTGCACAGCTTCACCTTCTCTTTGTCTTCGAGGCGGGCGATCAGGCGATGATAGCTGTAGAGCACCTTGAAGAGGTGGCCGGAGGCGATCCAGTCGCCGTTCGGATTGTTCGGGATGCCAAACTTCTGATGCCAGCGCTCCTGGTTCTTCGGATCGGCCCAGTAGCCGGTGCTCATGACGGCCTCCAAGGACACACTCTCAGCCGCAGTCGGGATCGCGGAATCGACCGCCGGAACGGGCGCATCAAGGTGCGCGTGGTGACCGGGATGGCCGGCCCTGGCAAGGTCCGCATAGCCCATCATTTCGAGATTCATCAGCGCCTCCGTGTGCGTCACCATGTGGGTGAAGTTCGGCCGGCGGATGGAGGGGCAGCCGAGCAGCGGCTGGAAGCGCGCCAGGCTGTCGAACAAGGCCTCGATCATGGTTTGAGTGTCGGCATACGACGTTTCGGCGCTCTTCGGTTTCTCGAGGGTGTGTTTGGCGATCTGCCGGCTCAGACCGCACAAGGCCTTGATGACCGACGGCCGGGCCATGTGCGGCGCGTCACGCATGGCCTTCACGGAGAGTGAGGCAAAGATCACCGCGTGACCATGCGCACGCAGGCCGCCCTGCATGGCGGGCAACAGCGCTTTCGGAATCTCCTCGATCAGCGCCTCGTCAGCCGCTTCATCGGGCAGCGGAGCGAACTGCTGCGGCTGCGACGCGATGGCGGCGTCCAGTTGCTTCTTGATGCCGAGCGTCGTCTCCTCGCCGAGGGAGTTGTCCCGGCACAAATAGTAGCCCGCGAGGATGCCGGCGCCCCAATGCGCGGGGAACCAGGTGCTGGCACGCACCATGGCCGTGAGGCCCTTCACCAGATACGATTCGTCGAGAACGATGCCTTTGACGGATGCGGAGTCCGCCGCGTGCGCGGATTCCCCCAGCACTCCGGGAATGCTGAGCCCGCCGACGATGCCGGCGTATAGCTTGAGGAACTCTTGCCGATTCATGGCGTGTCTTCTGGCGGGTTGTCGAGCACCGGTATGAACGTGTCACGCGACGACAAACTACGACCTGTTCGAGCATCAATTCATGAGTGCGTCCGCGAACTGCACCGGTCCATCGACGTTTAGCTTCCACCATGCGCCTCGCCATCATCATCTCATCGCTTGCGGTTGTTTCGTTCGTGGCCGCGGAAGAGCGGCAGATTCATTCGTTCGAGCGCATCCAGCTCACCGACCGCTATTACTCGGAGGGCATCAACGCGGCCGACATTGATGGCGACGGCAAAATGGATGTGATTCACGGGCCGTTTTGGTTCGCAGGACCGGAGTTCAAGACGAAGAAGCTCATCTACCAGGCCGCGCCGCAGAATCGTGAAGGCTACGCGAACAACTTCTTCTCCTGGCCTTACGACTTCAACAAGGACGGGCTCGTCGATGTGCTCACCGCGGGCTTTCCCGGCACGCCGGCCTTTGTTTATCAGAATCCGGGCAAGGAAGGCCATGACGCGCCGTGGCCGAAGCATCAGGTCTTTGATTGGGTTTCGAACGAGTCGCCGCATTTTGTGAATCTCGTCGGTGACGCGGTGCCGGAGCTTGTTTGCACGCGCGAAGGCTACTTCGGCTATGTGGAGATCAATCCGGCGAACGGTCTGGAGCCGTGGAATTTTTATCCGATCTCGGAGCACATCGCGCCGGAGCGCTTTGGCCACGGCCTTGGCGTGGGCGATGTGAATGGCGACGGCAGGATCGATGTGCTCATGAAAGACGGCTGGTTCGAGCAGCCGGAGGATCTCACGCAGGGTCTCTGGACACTTCACAAAGCGGCCTTCGCCCCACGCGGCGGTGCGGAGATGTTTGCCAATGATGTGGATGGCGACGGTGACAGCGATGTCATCACCAGCCTGGCCGCGCATGAATACGGCCTCGCGTGGCACGAGCAGACGCCGCAGGGCTTCAAGGAGCATCTCATCATGGGCGACCGACCGAGGCTCAACGAATACGGCATTGCCTTCAGCGAGTTGCACGCTGTGCAGCTCGCCGACATCGACGGTGACGGTCTCAAGGACATCGTCACCGGCAAGACCTATTGGTCGCATCACATGAAATCGCCGGGCTGGAACGACGGTGCGGTCGTTTACTGGTTCAAGCTCGTGCGCAGCAAGGACGGCGTGGACTGGATTCCGATGAAGGCGGACGGCGAATCGGGCATCGGCCGTCAGCTCGTCATCACGGACGTGAACTGCGACAAACTCCCCGACATCCTCGCCGGCGGCATGAAAGGCGCGCACATTTTGATTCATCATGTCAAAGCCGTGAGCGAGGCCGAATGGCAGGCCGCGCAGCCCAAGGCGCTGACGGCGGAGGAACGCGCGGCTTTGAAGGCCAAAGAAGCACCGGTGCCTGACAAGACGGAACGTGTGTTCGGTGCACTTGAAGGCGAAGCCATCGCCGCCACCGCAAAAGCCAGCGCGGGAGCGGTGAAGCCGCAGAACATGAAGAACTTCACCGGCGGCCAATGGAGCGGCGGTGCGCAGTTTTTGTGGACCGGCGGCAAGGTGGACGACCACATCGAATTCGAAATCACGGCGCCGGAAAAGGGCGCCCACAACCTCGAAATCGTTCTCACCCGCGCCCCCGACTTCGCCATCGTGCAGCTCGTTCTCGACGGCAAAGACCTCGGTGCCCCGATAGATCTCTATGCCGCCAAAGTCGGCACGACCGGCGTTTTGCAGCGCCCGCTTGGCGAAATCATCGCTGGAGCGCACAAGCTGACACTGCGCATCACCGGCACAAATCCCAACGCCGTGCAGAAGCGCTACGTCGGGCTCGACTACGTGCGGCTGGTGAAGACGCGGTGAACTCCGTCGTCCGTGGACGTGCCATGGCGGAACGCAAGGCTTGCACTGGAAAACCGAAATGCCTGCAATTCCCGCAGACACCCAAGCGATCTGTTTCAATCATGATCGCGAAACCGTCTCTCATTGCCTCGCTTGTCATCGCCGCTGTCTCGGTGGTCTTTGCCAAAGACAGCGACAACCTCGCCCTCAACCCCTCGTTTGAAAACGCGGACGCGGTCGGTGTGATCGCCGATGACTGGGTGACGCGGGCTGGCATTCCGGTGGAGCGATGCACGGACGGAGGACACACGGGTGCGGCGTATGCGCGGTTTCGCGATGACGATCCGAAGGGCGGGCAATTCCTCGAATGCCATCGCCTCCCGGCGAGGCCGGGTGGTGTTTACACGGCGGCGGGATGGTTCCGCACCACGGACAAGTGCAGGCCCGGCGTGTATGTGAACTTTTACGACCTCTACGGCGAACGCGTGGCGCATCGCTTCGAGCGGCTGGAGCGCGCCTCCGCGGACTGGCAGCGCGTGGAGGTGAAGGAGACCGCGCCCGCCGACGCCTGGGAGGTGACGGTGTCGTTTTACGCTTACGCGGGTGACGTGGGCACTTTCGATGCCGATGATGCGGAACTCACGGTGCAAGGCGGTGCCGAACCGGGCAGCGCAGGTCTCGAACGCGCCTCGACGGGAAAGAAGAAAGTGTATGAAATCGGCGATCGTCGCGAGCTGTTCGTCGATGATTTTTTGATCGACGGCCAGAGCGGCAACATCGAGCGCCGTCTGCATCATCCCGAGCCGCGCGAGATCGCGCTGAAGCTCGACCAGCCGTGGGAGGGCGAGACCTCCGCCTACTTTGCGATGCTGCAGGATGGCGAGCGTGTGCTGATGTACTACCGCGGCCAGGCAGGACCGGGAAGTGACGGGCAGGTCTGCTGCCTCGCGGAAAGCCGCGACGGCATCCACTTCACGCGCGTGAAGGCCGGCTTGTTCGAATTCGATGGCTCGAAGGACAACAACATCGTCTGGAAAGGCGTCGCCGCGCACAACTTCACGCCCTTCCTCGATTCGAATCCCACCGCGCCCAAGGATGAGCGCTTCAAGGCGATGGGCTACTCGCATCATGGTCGCGGTCTCGGCGTGTTTGCCTCGCCAGATGGCATTCACTGGCGCGAGCTGCTCGATCACGCGGCGATCACGAATGGCGCGTTTGATTCGCAGAACCTCGCGTTCTGGGATTCGCAGCGGCAGTGCTATGTCGATTTCCATCGCAAAGGCCGCGACGGCGTGCGCGACGTCATGACCTGCACCAGCCAGGATTTCCGCACGTGGTCGGAGCCCGTCTTCCTCGAATACGGCGACCCTCGAAAAGAGCACCTCTACACGAACGGCATCTTCGCCTATGCGCGTGCGCCGCACCTTTACCTCGGCCTGCCCGCGCGTTTTGTGCCCGGCCGCACAAAGGTCAAGGGCCGCAAAGATCCCGGTGTGAGCGATGCGGTGCTCATGAGCAGCCGCGACGGCCTGCACTTCGACCGCTGGTCGCAGGCCTTCATCCGCCCCGGCACCGAGCCCGAAGTGTGGACGGACCGCAACAACTACCCCGCGTGGAATGTCATGGAAACCGCGCTCGGCGAACTGTCCGTGTACTGGACCGAGCACTACCGCCATCCCGGCATGCGTCTGCGGCGCGGCGTGATCCGCACAGACGGCTTTGTCTCGTTGCACTCAGAAGGCTCGCCCGGCGAGATCCTCACCCGCCCGCTCGTCTTCACCGGTGACCGTTTGGAAATCAACCACAGCACCGACGCCACCGGCGTGATCCGCTTCGAGCTCTGCGATGCCGAAGGCAAAGCCCTGCCCGGCTACAGCCTCCACGAATCGGAGACGCTCTTCGGCAACGAACTCTCCCACATCGTCACCTGGAAAAAGAGCGCCGACGTTTCCGCCCTCGCCGGTAAGCCAGTGCGCCTCCGCCTGCGACTGGAAAACGCGGATGTGTTCTCGCTGAGGTTTGTGCAGGCGAAGTGATCACCGTGTGGGTTGCGGTCATGTGTCGAACCTCGACGGATGCGATATGTCCGACGCTCACCCGGCGTTTGTTCGATCCTTCACTCAAACGCATCTTCCCATGTCACTCACCCGCCGACTCCTGTTCAGCCTCGCTCTTTTTGCCACCACCGCCTTCGCCTCGGATTCGGAGGAAGGCTTTGTCACCGTCTTCAATAGCACGGACTTCACCGGCTGGAAGGGTCCGGTGGAGAACTACGAGGTCAAGGACGGTGCGATCGCCTGCAAGGCGGGCAAGGGCGGCACGATTTACACGGCGGAGGAGTACACCGATTTTGTCGTGCGCCTTGAGATCCAGATTCCCGCTGGATCGAACAACGGCCTCGCGATCCGCTATCCCGGCACGGGCGACACGGCCTATGTCGGCATGTGCGAGCTGCAGGTGCTCGACAACGACGCTCCGAAGTATGCGAAGCTCGATCCGCGACAGTATCACGGCTCCGCCTATGGCATGGTGGCCGCGAAGCGCGGCTTCCTGAAGCCTGCGGGTGAGTGGAATGTGCAGGAGGTCACCGTCAAAGGCTCCACCATCAAAGTCGTGCTCAATGGCGAGACGATTCTCGACTGCGACCTCAGCCAGGTGGACATGAACGAGGTGATGGCCAAAAAGCCGCATCCCGGCAAGGACCGCACGAGCGGTCACTTCGGCTTCGCCGGTCACAACGACGCGGTGTTGTTCCGCAACGTGCGGATCAAGCGGCTGTGAGCCTCACGGTTTCCCTGCCACACCGACACGATACCGCGGCTGGCCGGGAATCGTCGTTCGCACGCTGAGCAGGTGTCTGCCGCAGGTGATGTAGAGCGTGCGCAGATCGTCGCCGCCGAAAGCGCAGTTGGTCACGGTGTCTTCCGGTGTCTCGACAAACGCGAGCAGCTTGCCCTGCGGCGAAAACACATGCAGTCCGGGCCGCGTGTCGAGTGTCTCGCTGGTGCCACGTGGCTTGTGCAGGCCGGCGGCAACGTAGAGATTGCCCTGCTCATCGAGCTCCATGCCATCGCCGCTGCGGCCTGGGTAGAAATTGATGAGCACGCGCATGTTCGTGACGCTGCCGTCGGGCTGCAGATCGTAGGCGCGAATGCTGCGCGAGCGTCCGGCGCGTCCATCGGCCTCGATGAGGTAAAAAGTCTTGTCGTCGGGCGAGACGGCGAGTCCGTTTGGCATGTCGATCTCCGGCGCGGCGAGGATGCGCGCGGTTTTGCCATCCGGGTCGATGCGATAGACCGCGTTCACGTTGCCCTTCGCCGGATCAGTGTTCGCAAGACGCGAGGTGAAGTAGATGCGACCCTTCGAGTCGATCGTCAGATCATTCGGCCCGCCAAGCGGAAAGCCGCCAAAGGCATCGCACAGCACCTGCATCTTTCCGGTTTGCAAATCGGTGCGCGTCACACGGCCATTGGTGCCGTCGCCGGCCTCGCAGTTCATGAGACGGCCCTGTGCATCAAAGCACGAGCCGTTCGCGGTGCTCGGCTTGCGGAAAACCTCCAGCGCCTTCGTTTTCGGGCTGAACTTGAGGATCTCACCCGTGTTGGTGAAGAACACGTTCCCATGCGCATCCATGGCCGGCCCCTCGGTGAAGTACTTTTCACTCGTGACGGTGGCCTCGATCACCACCGGGCCGAGATGCTTGGCGGAGTCGATGCCGGAGTAGTCGAGCGCGGACAGGGTGGTGGCGATTTCGAGCCAGCAGAAGAGCAGGAAGAGACGAATCATGCCACATCAACGCACTGAGCAGCGCGAAGCTTCTGCGCCAAGGACTCAATCGACGCCAAGGTCACGGACGAAGTCCTTGCCCTCGCCATAAACACCCTCTTTCAGCCCCAATTGTTCGATGACGATGTCTCGGACTTTCACGGCAATCTCGGTTTCTGAAATTGGGCGGGTGAGATGAGCAGAGAGTTTTTCCACCGTGTCCACGGAGTCAGGAATTCTCCGTGACCGACCCGCCCAGAGCCAGCCCACATAACAAAGCAACGCGCAAACACCCACCAGAACCCACTGACTCGCAAACAAAGCGATCGCACCGGCAAGGAATGACCATCCTGCCACCGCATCACCAGGGCCGTGCGTGACATCTGGCGGAATTGAAAATGGCGCGAGCTGCTTTCCCAGCTCTTTCCATCGGGTGACGCGCCGGCTCCCAAACAGCTCATTGAAGCTCATGTCCGGCCGAATGTCCGCGAATCCCATGGCTGCGAGCACCGTCAGCAAGTGAGTTCGCGCATCCATCTGTGCCACCCGCTGACGCTCTGATGCCACGAAGTCGATCACATGGCGAGGGGTGCGCATTTTCTCCGCGGCTGAGTCTGGAATACAGATCCCAAACTCCTCCTCAAAGGCCATAACAAGCTCCACACCGTCCATTCCCATGAGACGCCTTCATCATGCAGCCGGTTGGATTGTCAACACACGGCCGCTTTGCATTGGTCAGTTGATCTGACCTTCCACTTGCGGGCAAAACGCGACGCCGGATCACGTTGTCTTGCTATGCGCATCCTGACCATCGCTCTCCTTGCCACCGCCGCTCTCGTTTCCGCCGAAGAAAAGCCCGATCTGCCCATCGTGGACATCTCGGATCAGAAAGACCGCCACACGGTCATCGCTGCGGGCACGGAGCAGATTTATCAAGGGCATCCGACGACGACGTTGCTCGCGGATGGCAAAACGATCTTCTGCGTGTGGTGTGTCAATCACGGCGGTTCTGCCGGGCCGATGGCGCGCAGCGATGATGGCGGCGTGTCATGGACGCGCATGGATGAACTCATGCCGCCCGGCTTCAAGACGCATCAAAACTGCCCGAGCATCTACCGCATGACCGATCCTGCGGGCAAAGAGCGGCTGTGGGTGTTTTCAGCGGCGAAAGGCAATCGCAAAGGCCCGGGCATGCCGAGCATCATGAGCGAGGACGCGGGCAAAACGTGGAAAGAAATGCCGCCGCTCGGATTCCCCTGCGTGATGACCTTCAGCAGCATCGTGAAGCTCAAGGATGGCCGCTATCTCGGCCTCTACCACAAAGGCCCCGGCGGTGCCGACAAGGCGCCGCTCGAAGTACTGCAAACGATCACCGCTGACGGCGGCTTCACCTGGAGCGAGCCGCACGTCGTCGCCAGCGCCGAAGGCAAGAACCCCTGCGAGCCCTTCGTCTTCCGCTCGCCCGATGGCAGCGAGCTGTGTTGTCTGATGCGCGAGAACACACACAAGGAACGCAGCCTCGTGATGTTTAGCCAGGACGAAGGGAAGACGTGGTCCACGCCCGTGAACACGCCCTGGGGCCTCACGGGTGATCGTCACGCCGGTGTGTTCACCAAGGACGGTCGCATGCTCGTCGCCTTTCGCGATCAGGCGCTCGGCAGCTCCACCAAAGGCCACTTCGTCGCCTGGGTCGGCACGTATGATGACATCAAGAACGGCAAGCCAGGCCAATACCGCGTCAAACTGCTGCACAGCAACGCGGGCGGCGACTGTGGGTACCCCGGCATGGAACTGCTTCCCGACGACACGATCGTCGCCACGACCTATGTGAAGTATGAGCCGGGCGTGAACAAGCACAGTGTCGTCAGCGTGCGCTTCCATTTGAAGACGACCGACGCGCTGGTGAAGTAGTGGCGCGATCTCCATCGAAACAACCCAGGTCACGGCTTCGTTCTCGTGCGCCAACGCGCATGAAACGTCTCCTTCCTCTTCTGTTCGCTTCTTTGATGTCGGCGCATGCCGCCGACCTCGTCCTCGTCGCCAAAGACACGCCACCCGCGCCGATCATCGTCTTCAAAGACGCGCCGCCACGCACGCGGGAGATCGCGGACATCCTTGCAGGCTACATTGCGAAGATCAGCGGCCAAAAGCCCGCCGTGATCGAAGGCGAGCCGTCGCCGGTGCCAGAGCGTGCGATCTGGGTCGGCGTGCAGCCGGTGGTGAAGACGCTGTTCCCGAAGATCGACTTCGATTTCAAACATCCCGAGGAAATCGTGATCGCGGCGAATGAAAAGCATGTTGTCGTCGCCGGACGCGACCGCTGGGATCCGGCGAAGCTGGACATCGAGACGCGAGAAGGCGTGATCAAAGGCGTGCAGCAGGAGTATGGCACCATCAATGCGGTCTATACCTTCCTGCAGGATCAACTCGGCGTGCGCTGGTTCTGGCCGGGTGAAGTGGGCGAGGACGTGCCGAAGAGCGAGCGCATCGCGGTCAGTTCCTCGTTGGAATACCGCCATCATCCGCAGATGCGCGCACGCGGCAGCATGTTCAACTACTGCCGCCTCGGCAACAAAGGCTACGGCAAGTCGCAGGAGTGGACGCTGCGCCAGCGGCTACAGCTCGATTCGCTCTCAATCGAGGGCGGGCATGGCTTTGGCGACTGGTGGGATCGTTATCACGCGAAGTATCCCGAAATTTTCGCACTGCAGCCGGACGGCACTCGCAGCGGACATCCGAGTCCGCGCAACGCGAAGCTGTGCATGTCGAACCCGAAGGTATGGGAGCTGTGGCTCGAAGGCGTGGCCGAGGAGCTGCGGCAGGACCCACACCGCACCGTCTTCAACGCCTCGCCCAACGACGGCTGGGCCAGCGGACACTGCGTCTGCGAGAAATGCAGCGCCTGGGATCATCCCGATGGCGAGCCGCGTGTCTTCAACTGGTATCACCTGAACAAGGAACGCCCAGCCACGAGCGATCGTGATGTGACCTTCGCCAATAAGCTCGGCGAGTTGCTGAAGCAAAAGTATCCCGGCAAGGACTACCGCGTCTTGATGCTCAGCTACGGCCACTCGCGCCCCGCGCCGGTCAAGGCACGGCCTGCGGACAACGTGATCATGACCATCGTGGCCAACTTCTTTGGCCGCACCGGCTTGGTGGATCGCGGCTCGAGACGTGGCGACACTTACCGGCAGCAATTTGAAGCGTGGGCGAAGATCGTGCCCTCGATGTTCTGGCGGCCAAACACCGGCAGTCCAGCCGGCTGGCAGCAGGGATTGCCGGACCTCCATGTCGCGCAGACGATCCGCGATTTCAAAGACGTGGCTGCCGCGAACTGCATCGGCATCTACATCGACGGCGTGTGGGAGCACTGGGCCACCGTCGGGCCGCTTTACTACATCATGGCGCAGCTCGCGTGGAATCCCGCCGCTGATGCGGAATCAGCGCTCGCAGACTACTACAGCCGCGCCTTCGGTCCCGCCGCGCCACATGTGCGCGAATTCTTCGAGGCCATCGAAAAGGATCGCATGGCCTTCACCACGAAGAACGGCGAGGCCGGCATTTTCAGCTTTCCACAGCTCTACACGGCCGACTTGCTGCGAGAATCCCAGGCCCGCCTCGACCGTGCCGCTGCCGCTGCCGCTGTGCCTGCGGAGTCGATGCACGCGAAGCGCGTCGCCTTCATTCAGGCCGGTCTGACCTACACGAAGCTGCAAATGGAAAACATCACGCTCATGGACCGCTACTGGAAGAAGAAGGACGAAGCCATCGCCGCGGAGGTGAAGCAGAACTGGGTCACCATCGAAAAACTCATCACCGATCATCCCTACTCGCTCAACTGGGGGCCCATCCGCCCCAGCACCCCGCGCATGCCCGGCCTGCATCCCGACTTCCCGCCCCCGAAGACGAAGAAGAAGCGGGCGAATGATCTCGACTTGAACTGAAACCGCTTATCGCCATCCAAACCATGAGACTCATCGCATTCCTCCCACTGTTCTTCACCGCTGCCGCTTTTGCCGAAATTCACCATGCGCAGGGCGAGATGTCCGGCGAGGTCACGGCGAATGCCGCGCTGCTGCAATCCCGCCTTACCGCCATTCCGGGACCGGTGCTGGACGAGAGCGGCGATGTGCCCGGCAAGGCGGGTGTGGCGTGCTTTGAATGGAGCGGGTCGCCGGACTTCACCGGTTCGAAGCGCAGCGATTGGCTGGAAGCGAAGGCGGACCACGACTTCATCGTTCGGGCAAAGATTGAAGGGCTGAAAGCGGGCACGCGCTATCATTACCGGCTCGTGTTTGGCGAGAATCGCGACGCGACGCAGACCGGGCCGACCTGCAGCTTCAGGACGCTGTCCGAGTCTGGCGATGTGTCGTTCTGCATGGGCAGTTGCATGAACTACCACTCCTTCATGAGCGGCAAGCCAAACGGCGGCGGCCCCGCGACGGCCACGGCGGAGGACAAGCAGCTCGGCTATCCCGCTTTCGCCGCGATGACCGCTTTGAAGCCGGATTTCTTCATCGGCACCGGTGACATCGTTTACTACGACCATCCGCCGCAGACGGCGGCGAAGACGCTGCCGGAACTGCGGCGGAAATGGCACGAACAGTTCCGCTTTCCGCGCATGATCGCGTTCTTCGCGTACACGCCCGCCTTCTGGTCGAAGGACGATCACGACTTCCGCTTCAACGACGCCGATCTCCGTGGCGAAAAGCTGCCAGCGCCGACGACGGGCATCGAAATCTTCCGCGAGCAGATGCCGGTCTATGCCGCTGGCGACCGCACGACACCGACCTACCGCACGCATCGCGTACACCAGCATTTGCAGCTCTGGTTCATGGAAGGCCGCGACTTCCGCTCGCCCAACAAGATGCCGGACGGCCCGGAAAAGACGATCTGGGGCCGCGAGCAGCGCGAGTGGCTGCAAACGACGCTCAAAGCCAGCGATGCGAAGTGGAAGGTCATCATTACCCCCACGCCCATGGTCGGCCCGGATCGCAACAGCAAGACGGACAACCACGCGAACCTCAACGGCTTCAAACACGAGGCGGACAGTTTCTTCGGGTGGCTGCGTGACAACGCGGTGAAAAACGTCCTCACCTTCTGCGGTGACCGCCATTGGCAGTATCACAGCATTCACCCGCTCGGCGTGGAAGAGTTCTCCGTTGGCGCCCTGAATGACGAAAACGCCATCCGTGGCGAGAAGCCCGGCGGCCCGAAGACCACAGATCCCGAGGGCAAGATCAAGCAGCCCTACATCTACGACAAGCCCACCGGCGGCTTTTTGCGTGTCATGATCGACGACACCGCCAAACTGGTGCTGGAGCATCGCGACGACCACGGCGTGGTGCTGAATTCGGTGACGAAGACCGCCGCTACGCGCTGAATGCCGCCGCGCATTCCTTGCAACGCTGCCGCATGACCTCGACGAGCCGCTGGATGACTTCGTGCGTGATGCCCTGCGCCTTCATGTCCCGCTGAGTCTCCCCCGCGGCATCGGGAATGATCGTGGCAAGCTCCACGATGCGTGCCCGCAGTCCATCAGGCTGGCAGCGCAGTTCCGTGGCGGCCTTTTTCCATTCACGCGGGCCGATTTGCAGCACTTTGTAGTGATTGCCGATCTTCATCGCCAGCGTGGCATGGCGTGGGTACACCTGCTGCGGATAGGGCAGCGAGCTGGCGATGTCATACAGCGGCGCGAGACGCACCTGTCCGCCGGGCGCGATGAGAAAAGAGTAGTTCTTCGCGTGGGCGTCGGTTCCCGCGATGAGCCAGTTCAAGATGAGGGCGTCGAGAAAGCGTCGTGTATCCACCTCCCGCGCGCTGGAGTGCTCGCGGATGAGCTGCATGATCTGCGCGGCGGAGGGACCGCCCTGGTTTTGATACTTGAGATGCGGCATCACCGCCAGCGCCTGGCACATGTCCTCTTGATGAATGCGCTGCACGCGGGCACCGCTGCGCAGGCGGTCATACCGCTCCACGACGATCACCGGGACCTCGCCGAACCGCCGGATTACCGATGACGCGGCGGAGAGGCCCAGTCGGCGTGCCAGCGCCATACAGAAGTGCTCGTTCTCCGCGTAGCCGTCGAAATCGCCGGTGGAGGGCTTGAAGATATGCGTCGTGGGAATGCTGCCCGAGGGCACGCCCCAGCGGTCGCCCTTCGGATCGTAATGCAGCGCTGTTTTCGGCTGTGCTCCGGCGAGGCTGAAGTGGCCCTGGTCCGTGTTGATGCGCGTGGCGCTGTGGTCTTTGAGCAAAAGCTGCATGCGCTCCGCGACCTCCGCCTCGCCGAGCCATTTCACCTTTCCGGAAAGCGGCGCGGCGAGCCATTCCGCCGCCTTTTCTGCCTGCACGAGCTGCACCGCGCCCGCGCACTCCTCGCCGACGTGCATCAGCAGCCGGAAGGCATTGCGTGCGGAGACCTGGAAGCGCTCTCCCCAGCGCTTCAGCACGCCTTCGTTGTCGGGAAGCAGGCCCCACAGAAAGGCCTCGATGGTGTCATGGCTGTGTGCCGTGGCCGCAAACGGCATCGAAAGCGACAGCGGGAACGCCCCGCTGTCGCCGCGCCACGCATCGTCATAGCGGAAGCTGTACCGGTCACGACGCCGGTCCCAATGGACAATGCCCAGCCGGCGACCGCTGCTTAGCGCTTGCAGTTCCTCGGTCATGCTTTGTAGGGCGTGGCGGTTTCACGAATGATGCTGTCCAGATCGATGGCGCCGTAGGATTTCGATTTGTCCTTCGGCGAAAGGTCCACCTGGACGGGCACATCGAGTTCGTTGAGCGCCCGCAGCACGAGCCCGATCTGCGCAGTGCTCTTCCCCTGCTCGAGCTGCAGCACCCACAACCGGCTCACACCGAGCCGCTGCGCAAAAACATCCTGTGTCCAGCCGCGTGCCTTGCGCTGGTCGCGGACGAGAAGACCGATTTCTTTGGGGGTTTTGATGACCATGTGTCAATGGTCGCATTGTCATCGCTCGCTGACAAGTTGGAATTGTATTCGCTCACTAACTTTCACAAAAAGCATGCGATCATAGACATGGTGAAGAGTAGCCGAGATGGTCAAAGGCTTCGCCGTCAAGGTGGTCAAGAAGGTGCTCCCGCCTCCTTTGCGCTCGCCAGCGCCCATCTTGCCTTCCTTGACCCGTTGACGCACAGCACTTGACCTTCCCACACGAAGCACCTTGACCCGCTCCCCCCGCTTTTTAACTCTCACGCCCTCCAATTTTGCCTCCCACTCCCATGTCCGCTCCCAAGATCATCTACACGCTCACTGACGAAGCCCCTCTTTTGGCCACGTTTTCCTTTCTGCCCATCGTTCAGGCTTTCACGAAATCGTCCGGCATTGAGATCGAGACACGCGACATTTCCCTGGCGGGCCGCATTTTGGCGCAGTTCCCCGATTTTCTGACAGACGAGCAGAA
>DAORHS010000016.1:0-16889 GCA_035438165.1 Prosthecobacter sp. | reverse complement strand
TTGCTGCAAACGCTCTTCAGCCCTGGCCCGTGCGAGGTCATCCGCCTGCCGTTCAGGAAGTCCGATGCAGGTGATCACCGCACCCGCATGATCATGACCCGAGACGGCGGCGATGGTGATCTCCTGGCAGCAGGTGTCCGCCTGTCCGGAAGGGGGGAGTTCAAGTCTGACTGCTGCAGACTGGCGATTCAGTATTTGATGGAGCGCTTGTGACAGCCTTTGGGAGCCGGGTTCAACCGAGGTGGAAAAAAAATCGAAGCAACTGCCGCCCACGGCAGGCCATGGCGGGCTCTGACCACCAGACTCGTCGCCGAAAGGATTCCAACTGCCGTTGATTGACCGAATGCCTCCATCGCTGCCCACCCGAATGACGAGGCTGCGGGTCATGACCTGCAACTGGGCATTCGGTTTGGAATTTGACACGTCAGCGGGCATGGTCGGGAGATGCCAGGGCAGCCATTTCAAGAAGTCGAATTGTGATGATCGTCGTCGGACAAATAAAACTCGTCACGAGTCTTGTGAGGGATTGGAGATGTGCAAGGACACACATGACATGATGTCGAGCACAACGACGGGGCGGTGGCGAACCTTGGTACAGAATTGTCGGTTGCCTTGGAGTGGTGCGGAGGCTCACGCTCGAAGTGTCTCGGACGACTCTGGATGAACGCAGCGGAAGCGGTCAGGAAACTTGGAGGAGCACGACCGCATCATCAGCGGCAGGCCGCCTTGAGATCCATAGGCATGGAAGGAACACCAGGAGACGTGGGGTGCGGTGTCTTCGTTGCGAGCACCGGAACTTCGCCTGCACGTGTCTTTTGCGGCCAGTGACACCAGCCGCTTTTTCAATGCTAAGGGAGCGTGCGCTCCTGACTTTACAGTTTCACCGTCCTGAGCAGGGCCTGGCCCACGATGTTGAGCAGCTCCACCATGCCAAAGGGCTTGGGAAGAAAGTTTTCGCCTGCTTTCAGTTCTTTCGCACTGCTGAGACTGGTCGGGGAGTACCCACAGGTGAAAATGACGGGGAGCGTGGGATCTTCGTTTGAGATCGCCTTTTCCAGATCGAATCCGCTGACTCCTCCTGGCAGTTTAACGTCGATGATTGCCAGTTTGATGACCGAAGACTTGCTGCGCCATTGAGCCCAGGCTTCATTGGCGTCGCATGCAGTGATGACCTTGTGCCCCTGGCTGGTGAGCACGTACTCCATGACCTGGCGCACGGAGTCTTCATCATCGACGATCAGGATGGTTGAGGATTCATCTTCGGGGGCCGCATCAAAGAGCTTTTTCTCGGGTGTGGCGGGGCTTGAGGGGGCGCCAGTGGCGACAGGCAGATAGATCGAAAACTCAGTGCCCATATCCAGGACACTTTTGGCGCTGATCCAGCCCCCCTGAAGACGCACCAATCCTTGAACCAACAGCAGGGCGATATCCGTTCCGCCCTCATGGTCGGATGACAACCGGGAGGCGTCGAACAGGCACGCCAGCTCGTCAGGCGTCAGTCCTCTGCCAGTGTCCGACAGAACCATGGCCACATAATCACCGGGGCTGGCATCCGGATGAAGGTGGGAGGCCGTCGAAGCGTCGGGCAGGCTGAGCTGCCTTGTTTGAATCGTCATTTGCCCCCCCTGCGGCATGGAATCTCGGGCGCGGATGAGGAGATTGAAGATGATTTGTTCCAGCGAGGCCTGGTCCGCCATGACACAGGGCAAATCGGGCGTGTGACTGATCTGAACGTCGATCTGCTCGCCCATCGCTTTCTGCACCAGCGCCGTTTGCGAATCAATGATCTGCTTCAGGTGCAGCGGGGATGGCTGCAGATAGTCACGCCGGTTGAAGGCCACGAACTGGGCGGTCACACCGGAGGCGCGCTGGGTTGCCAGGATGAGTTCCCTTTGTGCCGAACTGAGGGGCGAACTGCCGTTTTGAGCCGCTTGTGCCACCTCCAAATGCCCTTGGATGACGGTCAGGTAGTTGTTGAAAAAGTGAGCCATCGCATCTGCGAAGCGCCCGACGGTTTCCAACCGCTGGTTCCGGCACAGTTTTTCCTCCAGTTGCCTGCGGTGGTCCTGCTCAAGCCGCAGCCGGTTGCTCACATCCTCAAAACGCGTGGTCACCTCGAGGAGCTGGGCGTTCAGGCTGAGGTTGCGATGGGAGTTCTGATGCTCCGCCCCATGTTTGGCGGCAAGTGTGCGGATGAGCTGGGTGATCTCAAAGGGGACAAGCCGGAATTTGAACACCAAAAGATGAGGATTCGAACCCATGTCGATGGGGATTTGTTCAAATGATTCCAGTTGGGAAACAGCATGAAGCACCACATGGAGGTCCCGCTGAATCTGCCAGAAACGTTTGATGACCTGCCGGTAGTCTTTGCCGTGGAACATGCGCCCATCGATGATCACCATGGAGAACGGCTTGTGTCCCTGTGCCGCCGACTCAGCCAAGGCCAGGGCCTCCTTTTCGTTCGGAGCACAGACCACATCAGGCGCAGGAGCCACGGCTCTTGTTTTGCCGGATGTCGGAGCGGCGGCCAAAGGCGCGGAAGAGCTTCCGCCCTGATCCATGTTCTGCAGCGCGTGGGAGATTCGCAGGTCCTCTTGGAGAGTCCGCTCTTCAGTCACAATCAGAATCCGGCTGGAAGTGGCAAGGTTGGGCTGAATGGTGTTTAAATACATGCACATCAATGTAGTTTATTATTTTTATAAAATTGATAAAAATAGGTTTATTTTGATGGTTTAGGCAACTGCCGCTGGTTATTGGAAAAGAGGCGGCGGTTTTTTTAAATGGAAGCCTAAATATTAAATCAACATTTAGGTGCCAGCGTCCAAAGAATGCGGTTATGCTAAATATAGCTCTATAAAGCTTCCCAATATTTAGTCTGCATGCAACCGACTGCTCTCGAACTCGAAAAGAACCAAGCGGCCATGTTGCTGCAAGCGTTGAGCTGTCTGTTGAAGGAGGATGATGCCCGCCGAGTCGAGCTGGCGCATCTGCTGCACAAGGACATGGCCGGCGGGCTGGTGGCCTGCTCCTCTCTCGGCGAAATGGTGCGTCATGAACTCGCCAACGGCGGAGATCCAGCCAGCGTCGGCAGACTCCTGGCGAGCTTGGATTCCACCCTTCGGAAGACGTTGCAGATGGTTCGCAACATGACGGAGGAGCAGCTCCCGCCGGTGTTGAAGGCCTTTGGGCTCAATGTGGCGCTGCAACAGCTCGTGCGGAGCATTGGCGAGAGCTTTCCGGGATCACTGGTGCTGCACATCAGCGGAGATGAACCTCAATTCGAGCTGACAAGCCGGCTGAACCTGTTCCGCATCATGCAGGCGCTGCTGAAGCACTGTGTGCGTTACGCGAACACCTCCTGGGTGGAGGTGACCTGCCGGGGCGCCGCCGACAAACTCGAAATCACCATCGATCATGATGGCGATGACGGCATTTGGAAAGAGGCGGGGGTGGAAATGGCCGTCGTCGAGGCCAGATGTTTTCTTCTTGGATCCCGGATGCAGGTCATGCGCGCTGGTCCGGGCGGCAGTTCGCGGGTGTGTCTCAGCGCCTGTTCCTCACCCGCGCAGGCAACTTCGTAAAGCGTTCCCAATGACAAACACTTCCTCCAGCCAGGCTCCCCGGCCGTTCAGCATTCTGATCGTTGATGACCATGCGCTGGTGCGTGAGGCCTTCACCACCATGCTGAAAGGGGAGTTCCCCCAGGCCACCGTGGTTTCCACCGGCTCTTGTGCGGAGGCGATGGTCGAGGCCCGCCAGCACAATTTCGAAATCGCACTGGTGGACATCGAACTCGGAGACCGGTCCGGCATGGAGCTGACCACGGAGCTGCGCACGCTGCCTGAACCACCGCGCATCATTGCGGTTTCCATGCATCAGGAAGAGACCTTCGTCACACGCACGATGCAGCTTGGTGCAAGGTCCTATGTGACCAAGGACGCTCCTCCGCATGAGCTCTTCGATGCGATCCGCACCACCCTGGAGGGGCGCAGCTACATCTCGAGAGAGCTGGCGCAAAAATTTGCCGACCGGTCGATCCGCAAAGGTTCGGCAGCGCAGGTTCATGAGAAGCTTTCCAACCGCGAACTGGAGGTGCTCATGCAACTGGCGCGGGGCAAAAGCCTCAAGCAGGTGGCCCTCGATCTTTCCCTCAGCCCCCGGACGGTGGCTGTGCACAAACACAACCTGTGTCGGAAAACCGGCCTCAAGGGAACGGTCGAGATTCTCAGATACTGCCAGTCCAACGGGCTGGCCTGAAACCAAGCACACCCTCACAGATGACAACACGCGCTTTTCAAATCATTCTCGTTTTGGGGGTTGCGATTGTGACTGCCCGGGCTGCCGAAACCACGTCCGTGGTGCCTGATTCCGCACAGGCGCTGGCAACGGTAGGTGGCAGGTTTGCCAACCTGAACGATGCCTCAGCCGTCCGTGTTTCGCCGGCCAACATTCTTCAGATCAAAGATCCGGAGGTTCTGCTAAACTTGGCAGCTTGGAATGGTGACATTCGGTTCGACTCAACCGCCGGCGATTCGGTGAAAATGAGCCAGTCGTGGATTTATCCTGGCAGCATCTACGCAGTTATTCCAGTAGTGCCCGACAAATTGGCGTTCGGCTTCGGCATCAGCACCCCGTTTGGCCTGGGGACGCCCTATCCCAAGAACATGCCTGCCAGTCTTCGCTACACTATCGCGTACGAAGCCAAACTGCTGGCCGTGGACTTCACGCCTGCCGTCGCCTTTCGTGTGACAGACACGCTGACCATGGCCGCTGGCTTGGACATCGTTTACTCGCAGCTCACTCTGGGACGTATCTACCCTTGGGGAGTTTTGCCCGGTGCCGGGGGAGCTCCAGACGGGGAGCTTCAAATGAAGGGGGATGGTTGGGGTATTGGCGGCTATCTTGGAGCCAACTGGGAGTTCGCCCCGGGACATCGGCTTGCTTTCGTCGGACGGTTGCCGATCAAAATCAGCTACAGCGGCAGCACGGAAACCGCCGGCATGCCGACAGGCAATGCGTTTTTGACCGGTGCGGGGGCAACCAGCACGAGCCGGTTTGGTTCAGAAATGACCTTCCCGGGCTCCATTGCCATTGGTTACGGCGTCGATCTGACCAAGCGTTTCACTTTAGGATTCGATTTTCAGTGGACGGACAACTCATCCCACGATGACATCCCGCTCGATTTGGGGAACAACCAGGTTCTTCTTGGTGGCCAGACTGCTGCGGCTCTGGGCTGGAAAGACTCCATCGACCTCGGCATGGGGGCCAGCTACAAGCTGGACAAGGCCTGGATGCTGCGCTGCGGTTACCTGTTCTCGGAAAACTCCCAGCCTGAGACCAACTACCTGCCTTCGGCGCCCGGGAATGACCGTCATGTGTTTGGTGTCGGGGTCGGCTGGAAGGGCGAAAGCCGCAGCGTGGATCTCGCCTATGCTTTTGTTTACAATCCGATCCGCACGATTGGCAGTGCCGCCACGCCGGCATTCAACGGAAACTACAAGCATCAGTGGCATGTGGTTTCGTTTAGTGTTACCCAGCGATTTTAAATCTTCATCTCACATCATGAATATTCCGCGCGTACTGCTTCCGCTCATTCCGGCGCCTCATCAAAACAGGCAACAATTCCATTCAAGGGCTGCTGTTGAAGTTATTCAGGCGCAAACCGCAGAAGCGAGGGATTAATATGGAGAACGACGACAATTCACTGCCGAACATTGCCCCCACGGGGGAGCGCCTGAGCTTTATCATCTGCCGCAACAGCCAGGGGGCTGAAGTGCGCGGAACGTTGCACCGCCTCACCCGCTATCTCGGGGTTTTTGAGGTGTACAATCCCTACAGCATCGTCCAGCTCTCCGAAGTGTTGAATGACTTTCGCATCATGATGAACGAGCGGGTCGTCTATTCCGGTCGTGCCGTGATCGCCAACCTGGTGAACACGGGCATCATGCTCATCTGTGAGGCGTCGCCGTCCGACGACGGCTGGATCGACATCGACATCCTCGCGCCGAAACAGAACAAAGGGCGGCTGTTGTCTGACTTTGCCGAGTTCCTCAAGGAAACGGAGAAGAGTTACAAGGTGGCGCCGGAGTTCAAATTGGTGGTGGCGGACATGCACACCCTGCTCTCGGATCTGCGGCGCTGGATGGAGCAGGTGGAATTGGGCGTGCGTTCGCTCCCCACGGGGGACCGGCTTGAGGCTGAGCGCGACACGATCAAGCAGCTCGAAGCACCCATTCTGCCCGCGGTGGCGCCGCTGCTTGAGCGGCTGGAGAGCACGGGGGGCGCAATCGCCCAGGAGCAGCGGCCCGCGCATGGTAGCTACATCAAACGCCAGCTCCACCCGCTGGTGCTGTGCTCACCGTTTGTCTATCGCACGTTCCAAAAGCCGCTCGGCTACGCGGGCGACTACGAAATGGTGAGCATGATGCTGCGCGATCCCTACGAGGGCAGCTCCATGTTCGCCAAATTGATCAACCGGGTTATTTTGGCGATGCCGGCCGCGGAGGCGCATCGCAACCGCATTGTTTATCTCAAGGAGCGCTTGCATGAAGAAACCAAGCGCATGTCCGATCAGGGCAAAGTGGCGCGCATCTTCAACCTCGGCTGCGGTCCGGCCCAGGAGGTGCAGAACTTTCTGGCCAACGATGACTACTGCGACAACGCCGACCTCCTGCTGCTGGATTTCAACGATGAAACAATCGCCAATACCACCCGCATCCTCGAAGACCTCCGCGGGCGGCACCGGCGGCGCACGGGTGTCAAGCTGGTGAAACGCTCCGTGCATCAGATCCTGAAGGATTCGTCGCGCGCTGGAGCGGGGTTCGAGGTCGGCACCTATGACTTCGTCTATTGCGCCGGGTTGTTTGATTACCTATCGGATCGCATCTGCCGCCGCCTCCTTGAGGTGTTTTATGATTTGCTGGCACCGGGTGGTCTGCTGGTGGCCACCGATGTAGACAGCTCCAATCCGTCCCGCGTGTGGATGGAGTATGTGGTGGACTGGCACCTGGTTTACCGGAACACGGAGCAGTTCGCCAAGATCGCGCCCGAGCGTGCGCCGCCCGGCAGTGTGCAGGTGATGGCGGACACCACTGGCGTGAACATCTTCCTGGAAGTACGCAAACCAAACCATGCTTGATGCCCTGACAGCACCTTCGCCAGGTCTGGACCGCTTGTTTGGTGACTACGAGCAGTCCATCCGGGTGCGGAACTACAAGGTGGGCTGCCTGCTCGCGGTGATCTTCATGCCGGCAGGCGCCTCGCTGGATTACTACGTTTACGAATACGAGGGGATGGTCCGCCTGCTCCCGCTGCGGTTCCTTGGTGCGGCTGCGGATGGTCTGCTCTGGCTGGGGCTGTATCTGGCGCCGAATTCGCGATTCTACCGGGCATTGGGCCTTTGCGCGATGTTTGTTCCGGTCATCTGCATTTCGTGGATGATTTACATGACGGAAGGTGCCGTCTCGCCCTACTACGCCGGTCTGAACCTGGTCATGCTGGCCTCAGCCGTGGTGATGAGGTGGCCGTTCGTGGACAGCGCTGTGTTCTTTGCGCTGACGCTCGTCGCGTATCTGACGGGCTGCCTGCTGCACGGACCCGTGACGAACGAGGGGCTTTTCTTCAACAATCTCTACTTCCTCTCAGTGACCGGCGTGGCGATGCTGGCAGGAACCTGGCAATACAACAAGGTCCGCCGGTCCGAGTTCGATTTGAGATGGCGCCTGGACCAGAACCGCACCGAGCTGGAGGCATCCAACCAGAAGCTGCGTGAGCTCGATGAGGCCAAAAGCCGCTTCTTTGCCAACATCAGCCACGAACTGCGCACGCCGCTCACGTTGCTCATCGCCCCGCTGGAGAGTCTCATCAATCGTACGGAATCCACCCGCACGCCCGAAGATCGCGACCTCATGGGCACCATGCATGGCAACGCCATGCGCCTGCTCAAGCTCATCAATGATCTGCTTGATCTCGTGCGTCTCGAATCCGGTCGTGCCCAGGTCCGATACCAGCGCGTGAACATGAAGGACTTCATCAACGGTCTCGCCACCGCGGTGGGCGCCGTCGCCCAGGACAAGCGCATCCATCTGCACACTCATGTGGACTCGTCCCTCGGCACTGTGATGGCCGATCCGGAGAAACTGGAACGCATCTGTCTGAATCTGCTCTTCAACGCCCTCAAGTTTACCGCTGCGGGCGGTCGTGTGGATTTTAATGCCGAGCAAAACGAAGGCTGGCTCGTCATCGAAGTGCGTGACTCCGGAATGGGTATTCCCGCTGATCAGCTCCCGCATATTTTCAACCGCTTCTGGCAGGCAGACACGTCTTCGCAGCGCAAGTTCCAGGGCATGGGCATCGGTCTGGCCCTGGTCAAGGAACTCGCCGAATCGCAGGGTGGCAGTGTTTCCGCCAGCAGCGAGGTGGGCAAGGGCACCACAATGACGATCAAACTGCCACTGCAGGTGACTGAAACTTCCGACACCAAGGAAGAGCCGGCAGAAGAGACGGATGCCGTCGCCGAGCCTTCCAAAGAGAAGGAAAAGGACTGGATCGCCGATCTCTACCGTCGTGCCGAACTGTTCCCGGCGATGACCTCGCTCCAGGCCACGCTGCGGCCTGTGGAGACTGGCATCGGCCGCAGCCGCAAGCCGAAGCTGCTCATTGCGGATGACGAACCCGACATGCTGCGCTTTCTCAAGAGCCAGTTGAGCGCCACTTTTGAGGTGCTGGAGGCCGTGGACGGCCAGCAGGCGGTGGATAAGGCTGCGCAGTTCCTGCCTGACATCATTCTTTCGGACATGATGATGCCCGAAAAGGACGGTCTTCAGGTCTGCCGTGAACTGCGTGAACGCACCTCCACGCGTTCGATCCCCGTGGTGCTGCTCACGGCGCGGGCCGATGAAAAGACCAAGCTCGAGTGTCTTGCCGCCGGGGCCAGCGACTTTCTGCCCAAGCCGTTCTCACTCACCGAGATCATGGTGCGCCTGAAGAACCTCGTTGATTCACGCCTCTTTCAGAAGGAGCTCGTGGTGCAGAAACAGCAGCTCGAATCCGCGCTGGAACAGATCAAGGAAACGGAGTCGATGCTCGTGCAGAATGAGAAGCTCGCCGCGCTTGGACGTCTGAGCGCCGGCCTGATCCATGAGATCAACAATCCGCTCAACTACGCCCGGCAGGGACTGCACATCATCAGCCGCTCGGCCAAGTCCCTGCCTGAAAAAGAACGGGCTGATTTTGCCGATACGCTCAAAGATGTGGAGGAAGGGGTGAACCGGGTCATTCAGATCATTTCGGATCTGCGGGGGTTCACCCGCAACACGAGCCAGCTCAGCCATGCGTTTGATTTGAAAAGCACGGTCGAAACCGGCCTCCGCTTCTTCTCCCACGTCTGGAAGGATGGCATCAAGCGTGAAGTGAACATTTCTGAAGGGCTCGAGGTCCGGGGGGACAGCAATCAGTTCGTGCAGGTGCTCATCAATTTCGTTCAGAATGCCATCGACGCCATGGCGACCAAGGAGTACCCCGAGGGCGAATGTGCCTGCCTCAGCCTTTCCGGCCATGCGGGCAAGGACAAGATCGTCTTTTCCATCAAAGACAACGGTCCCGGAATTCCCCTGGAGATTCGGGAGAGAATCTTCGATCCCTTTTTCACCACCAAGGACGTGGGGCAGGGGATGGGGCTCGGACTTTCCATCTGCAACCGCATCATCGCCGATCACGGCGGCCGCGTCGAAGTGCGCAGCCAGCCCGGCCTGTTCACCGAGTTTATTTTGGAATTTCCAACAGCCGACAGCCTCAACAACCACCCATCCGACAACTAGAAGGACACCTCCACATGCAAAACCAATACGACCTCAAACGCTATGCCGTGCTCTATGTCGATGACGAAGAGAAGGCGCTGAAGTACTTCGAAAAAACTTTCGGAGACGAGTTCCGCATCCTGACCGCCAACAATGCCGCGGACGGGCTCAAGCTCGTCGAACAGCACGGCGAAGACATCGGTGTGCTGCTTTCTGACCAGCGCATGCCGGGAGAAAAAGGGGTGCAGCTTCTTGAGCGTGCCCGCCAGCTCCGCCCCCGTCTCGTCCGCATGATGGTCACGGCCTATGCCGACTATGACGTCACCGTGGATGCCGTGAATCTTGGCAGCATCTTCCGCTACATTTCCAAGCCCATCCAGGTGGACGATGTGCGCAACACGCTGCACCGCGCCATGGAGTTCTATATTCTTCAACAGGAGCGTGATGAGCTCCTGCGTGAGAAACTCTCCGTGCTGCAGAATCTCCTGATCACCGACCGCGTCATGGGACTCGGTGTCGTGGCCGCCGGATTGAACCAGCACCTGCATCAGCCTCTGCGCGCCGTGCATGCTTTCCTGGAACTCACTCCGGGCAGGCTTGGCCAGCAGAATTTCGATCTCGACCGGCTGCGTCAGGCCAATTTCTGGCGCGACTTCCACGCTCATGTCGTGCAGCAGTCCGCCCAGATCGCCGAACTTCTCGGTGAACTGCAGTCTGCGCCGGGCGCCGATCACAAGATTGACGTTGCCGCCATCATTCAGGCTGTGGTTGATCAGCAGCACTCGGCGTTTGCCGCAAAGGGCATCGATCTGAAATTTGAGGCTGCCGGTCCGCTGCCTACACTTCAGGTCAGCCGGCCCGCGTTTGAGAAAATGCTGCACCTGCTGCTCCAGACCGAACTGACGAGGCTCTCCGCCGGGGCTCATGTCACGCTTTCGGCTCAAACCATGGCCGAGGCCGCCGACGCCGGCTCTCTGCACCTCACCCTCACCGACAATGGGCCCGGGCTCTCTTCCGAAGTTCTGCGCTCCGTGTTTGACCCGTTCTTCACCCATGCCGATGCGGGTGCGGAGGGGACGGGGCTCACGTTGATGGGGGCGTTCTTTCTCGCCTATCACCATGGAGGCAAAATCACCTCGCCGCGAACCGCCCAGGGGCTCATTCTCGACATCCAACTGCCCGCCGTTGCTCCTGCTCCGGCCACTCCTGCTGACAGCAGCCGCGAGTTCATCACCAACGTGCTGATGAACGACGTGCTCTGGGAGCGTCTGTTGCCGAACGGTTGATCCGCCCTCCCATGAGATGAGGCTGGCTCGGTGGCGGCTGTGAAGCGGCTGCCACGAGCCTGCAGTGTGCTGACCACGACCGGGCGGGGGGCAGACAAGGCGGTGCCAATGCACTTCCAACCTATTGAGGCGGCCGAGAAAGGGGCAACAAAGCCGGAGCAAGTTCTTGCCACGATATTTCGACTCGCTAGAATTCGCGGCTTTACCCGCCCCCGGACCAACCACCCGACACTCTACAAACATGCCTCCATCCTTTCTGCTACAAAACGGAATCGCCCTCTCGATCGGCCTTGCCATCGTGGGACTCGTGTTCGCCTTGATCCTGATTCGCAAGGTCGTGGGAGCAGATCCGGGCAATGAGAAAATGCATGCCATCGCCAGTGCGATCCAGCAGGGGGCCAAAGCCTACCTGAACCGGCAGATCATGGCGGTAAGTCTCATCGCGATGGTCATTTTCGTGGCGATCTGGTATCTGCGTGACGGGGTGACGGCGGCAGGCTTTGTGGTGGGCGCGCTGTGCTCGCTGGCCGCCGGCTACATCGGCATGATGATCGCGGTGCGGGCCAATGTGCGCACGGCGCAGGCGGCTTCGGTCAGCAGCCATTCGGCGCTGAAGGTGGCTTTCAATGGCGGTGCGGTGACCGGCCTGCTCGTGGTGGCGCTGGGACTGCTGTCTGTCGGCGTGTTTTATCTGATTGTCCGCGGGGCGACGGACCACGCGAAGCATGCGATCGACTCCCTCGTGGGGCTGGCTCTGGGCAGCTCACTGATCAGCGTGTTTGCCCGTCTCGGTGGCGGCATTTACACCAAGGCTGCGGACGTTGGTGCCGACCTCGTCGGCAAAAACGAACAGAATCTCAATGAAGACGATCCCCGCAATCCAGCGACGATCGCGGACAATGTGGGCGACAACGTGGGCGACTGCGCCGGCATGGCGGCGGACGTGTTTGAAACCTACGCGGTGAGCCTGATCGGCGGCGTGCTCGTGGGCCATCTCACGGTCGGCGGTGATGCGGCGGTGATCTATCCCTTCGTGCTCTGCGGTCTGGCGATCATCGCGTCCCTCATCGGCATCGGCTGGGTGAACTTCGTGAAGCAGGAAGCCACGGCATCGCTCGTCTGCGGCGTCGCCGTTTCCGGCATTGTCGCCTCGGCGCTGTTCTGGTGGGCCACCTCCTCGATCTTTGGCGCCTCGCTCAAGATCGGCAGCCTGGACGTTCCCAGCGCGAACATCTTCTACTGTGCGGCAGTCGGTTTGATCATGACACTGCTCGTCGTGTGGATCACGAACTACTACACCAGCACGCATCACAAGCCGGTGCGCCTGATTGCGAAGGCTTCGGAAACCGGCCATGCCACGAACATCATCGCGGGCATCAGCATCGGAAATCAGGCGACGCTGCTGCCGGTGCTGGCCATCGCCGCCTCGATCTGGGGCTGTTATGACCTGGCGGGGCTGTATGGCATCGCCATTGCCGTCGTCTCGATGCTTTCGCTCTCGGGAATCATCATCTCGCTGGATGCCTTCGGCCCGATCACGGACAACGCCGGCGGGATCGCCGTCATGTCGGGTCTGCCGGAGAGCGTGCGCAAGATCACGGACGAACTCGATGCCGTGGGCAACACGATGAAGGCGGTGACCAAGGGATATGCCATTGCCAGCGCCGGTCTGGCCGCCATGGTGCTGTTCGGCTCGTATGTCGAGGATCTGCAGGCCTTCGTCGGCCACAAGGTGAGTTTTGATCTCATGGACCACCGCGTGGTCATCGGCATGTTCATCGGCGGCCTGCTGCCCTTCCTGTTCACCTCGTTCTGCATGAGCGCCGTGGGCAACGCTGCCGGTGCCGTGGTGCGTGAAGTGCGCCGTCAGATCACCGCCAAGCCGGGCATTCTCACCGGTTCTGACACTCCTGATTACGCCCAGTGTGTGGACATCGTGACCAAGGCTGCTCTCGGCCAGATGATTGTCCCAGCCTTGCTGCCGCTCATCTTTGTGATCGGGATGGCCTATGTGGGCATGGAAGCTCTGGGTGGTGTGCTCATCGGCACGATCGTCACCGGGCTCTTCCTCGGCATCTCCATGACGAGCGCCGGGGGTGCCTGGGACAATGCCAAAAAGTTCATCGAAGAAGGCAACCATGGTGGCAAAGGCAGCTTTGCCCACCAGGCCGCTGTCACGGGTGACACCGTGGGGGACCCCTACAAGGACACCGCCGGTCCGGCCGTGAACCCGATGATCAAAGTGGTGAACATCCTCGCCATTCTCATCATCCCGATCGTCTTCAAGGCGGCCGTGAAGTGATGGGAATCAGCATTTGATTCCGTATGGCGGGGGAGCACTATTGAAGCGCCCCCACGTGACCGCCCATTCTGACAATAATCTGCGCATTGCCATCACCGGCTCTTTGGCGGTGCATGCCCTGTTGTTTTTGCTGCTGGCGTGGATGTTTGCCGGTGAGACCGCCCGCAGGCTCTGGCAGCAGGCCCAGGTACAGCCGAAGGAAAAGGAGGTCACTCTCCTGTTTCCAGAGCAGATCGTTCCGGAGCCTCCACCGCTCCCGCCGCCACCGCCCAAAAAAGAAATCTACATCCGCACGGCCCAGAACGAACGCGCGGAAACGGCTCCGAAAAACGCCCCCTTCATCGCCGACCGCAACACCCGTGCGGCCACCGTCAAAGCCCCGTTTCCCGACGGCACGGAGCCTCTGCCCACGATGGACGGTCTGAAAATCCCCACGCGTGAGCTGGCGGACCGCGATCATCGTGACGGCGATCTCAAGGACGATGCACGTCCCAAAACGCCGCAGGGCGCGCTGGCCATGCTCCAGCCGCAGGAGCCGACGCCACCCACGCCTCCTTCGGTCGTCAAACCCCAAGATGCCGCTCCCCCTCCTCAGCCGGTGGCTCCTCCCCAAAAGGTTGCCAAGGTGGTGCCGGAATCGACGCCGTTGACCAGGATGATGGAAGAGGCGGACAAGGCGCTAGCCAAAGTGGACAAGAATCGGCTCACCATCGAGGTGAAGAAGGCGGAAGCGACGCCGGATGACACGCCGCCGATGCCGCAAAAGACGGATCCGAAGACGCCGCCGGCCCGCGAAACAGCCCAGACCATGCCGGAGTCTCAGCAGCAGCCGATCCCAAAAGCGCTGCCCGTACTGGACGAACCGATCAGCCGCACCACGCGCAATCAGGACGACAAGGCCTTCACCCCCTTCACCCGCACCACGCAGACGAAAGGCACCATCTCCAATCGTGGCAACGAGGCGTCCGTCGATGCCGAGGAGACGCCGAAGGGACGGTACATCCGCCAGGTCACGGGCCAGGTGGAGAAGAAGTGGCATCTCTACCGGCTGCTGCGTCGCGACGGAGTCACCTATGGCAGCTTGGAGATCGTGTTTTACGTCAACAAGAGAGGCAAGGTGGAGGGGCTTCGTGTCGTCAACGACAAGGAGTCCAACCCGGTTCTCACAGGATTTACGTTGCAGGCCATCCGTGATGCGGTAATCCCGCCGATTCCCGCCGACGTGATCCCTTCGCTCCCCATGAACGATCAGGAGCGCCTGAAAATCGAATACAATGTCCTCATTTACTGATCTCCTGCTCGCTTCGCCACTGCTCGCTGCTGCTGAAAAGACCGCGCCTTCCGGTTTCAACCTTGTCTATGACTTCCTCGCCACGGGTGGATTCGTCATGGCTCTCATCGTGCTGTGTTCCATGGCGGCGATCGGCGCCTCGATCCTGGCGTGGCTGCAATTGCGCGAGCAGATCATCATGCCCAACGCCGTCGTCAGCCAGCTCCGCTCCATCCCCAGCTATGCCGTGAAAGGCGACATTCGCCCGCTGCAGGATTTTCTGGAGCGTGACGGCTCCATGCTTTCGCGTCTCGGCTCCATGGCCATCAGCGGTGCTTTCACCAGCAAGCAGGAGTGCCACGCCGCCTGCGATATCAAGGCCCGCGAAGAAATTCACCGGCTGGAGAGCGGCATTCCTCTGCTGGAGGTGATGGTCACGGTGGCGCCGCTGTTGGGACTGCTCGGCACCACCGCAGGGCTGGTGGGAATGTTCTCCGCCTTCGGAACCGGGGGCGAAGGCGGGCCCGACACGGCGGTTGTCGCCCACGAGATCGGCGTGGCGCTGCGTTGCACCATTGCGGGCTTGTTTGTCGCCGTTCCCTCCGTGCTCGCGCACACTTACTTCACTCGCCGTCTGGATGCGCTGGCCGTGCGTGTCGAGTCCATCATGCAGGAGACGATTCAGCATTTTTACCAGCACTTCGAGGTGCAGCGTCCGGCCGCCTGATCCCCACGCACGCGCTTCTGCCATGAACCTGCGCCCCCGCCGCCGCCCCGTGCCGATGATTCCCATCGTGTCTCTCATCGACATCATGGTGATCCTTTTGATCTTCTTCGTCGCCACCACCACCTTCAAAAAAGAGAAGACGCAGGTGAAGATCACCCTGCCGGAGTCCAAATCTCTCGGCGGTGCCACCCAGGCCCCGGAGAACCGCGTCGCCATCAGCATCACTCAGGATCAGAAGATCTTCCTGGATGGGAAAGCCGTCGATCTCGACAAGCTGGCGATCGCCATCACGTCGCTCAAGGATTCCAAGCCCGGCATGAAGCTGGAGCTTCAGGCGGACACCACGGCCGCCCTGGGTGTTCTTGTCAAAGTCTGGGACGCTCTGCGTGAGGCCGGCTACAGCATCAACGACGTGCCCGCGCGCATTCAGCGTTCTCCGGGTTCGTGATGTGGCGGGCCGCTCCCGGCAAGGCAGCGGCTACTTTTTCGCCTTCGTGTAAGGCACGAACGGTTCAAACTTGTAATGCGTCGGCATGATGATGCCGCGTTTGCCAAGAATCGATGTCTTGTTTTCCTCGACTTCGAAGTACGGATGTCCGGTCCAGAGCCACTGCCAGCCTTTCTTGGCGATGAACAGGCCGCCACGTTCACGGCCGGCGCGAATGATGCCCGAGGTTTTCAGAGGTTCGGGCGCGACATAATAGGTGCCCTTGGAGGACTGCGCCTCCGCCCGGTAATGTCCGGCGGGCAGGGTGAACATGCCGTCCCGTTGCGTCGTGCATTCCACCTCGTTGGCCACGATGATTCCAGATGTGTCCGGCGGACAGTTTTCCAAATCTTTGGTGGTGCAGGAGACCATCAGGCAGGAGAGCAAAAGACCGAGCGACGCGAGTTTCATGGCTGGATTGGATTTGGATGGTGGAGCTAAGGGGATTCGAACCCCTGACCTTCTCATTGCGAACGAGACGCTCTACCAACTGAGCTATAGCCCCTTAGATTTGATGGGCTGACGGAGGAGGCTCCGTCAGACGCGGCGCACTATGTGCTGCCCGGCCCGTCGGGCAAGCTGATTCATCGGAGCACGGATTTCGGCCCGCGTTCAGGCTAGGCCGTCTGCAGCTCCTCGTGGGGGCTTGGCAGGGCCAGCGGTCTTTCGCTGATCGAGCTGACATTCATGCTTGCCGCGGATCCCTTGGGCTGACGTCCCGTGAGACGGCAGAAATCGTGGTAGCTGATCACTTCAAACGTGCGGTCCAAGTGCTCGACGACGACCGTCATGCTCTCCACCCAGTCGCCGGAATTGAGGTAGTGGACGTCGTCGATCATCTTGTCGGCGGGCGTGTGAATATGGCCGCAGATGATGCCCTGGCAGTTCTTCCAGCTCGCGAGCTTCTGCAATTGCTCCTCGTACCGGCCCACGAAGCTGACGGCGTGCTTCACCTTCATCTTCACCCAGCGGCTGAGGGAGAAGGCCTCTTTCTGGCGCCAGCGCAGCCAGGCGTTGTAG
>DAORHS010000015.1:0-17181 GCA_035438165.1 Prosthecobacter sp. | reverse complement strand
AGTGATGCTGACTGCCGCCGTGCGTGACTTGCATAAGAGCCATCCGCGCAAGTTTCATACGGAGGTCAAAACAAGCGGTGGGGCGATCTGGGAGCACAATCCCCATGTCGAGACAATCATAGATGGACGGGAGGTGCGGGAAATCCCCTGTGCCTATCCGCTGATCCACCGCAGCAATCGTACCCCGCATCATTTCATCCATGGTTTCATCCAAGACCTGGGGGACAAGCTGGGCGTGAAGATCGAGCCGACGGACTTCAAGGGGGACATTCACCTTTCGGAACCAGAACAGAAGTGGATGAGCCAGGTGCAGGAGATCACGAAAATGCCGGTGCCGTTCTGGATCATCGGAGCCGGTGGCAAGTTTGATTTCACGGCCAAGTGGTGGCCTGCCGAACGCTATCAGCAGGTGGTGGATCATTTTGCGGGGCGCATCCTGTTTGTGCAGGTGGGGGAAAAACATCACCATCACCCGGCCTTGAATGGAGTGCTGGATCTTCGCGGGAAGACCAACCTGCGGCAGATGATTCGCCTGATGCATCATGCGCAAGGGGTGCTGTGCCCGGTGACGCTGCACATGCATCTGGCGGCTGCGGTGCCCGTTAGAAAGGGGATGCCGAAAAACCGACCCTGCGTCGTGGTGGCAGGCGGACGTGAGCCTGCCCAATGGGAGGCCTACCCGCATCATCAGTATCTGCATCGCAATGGAGCATTGCCCTGCTGCGATCAAGGCGGATGCTGGAAGAGCCGGGTGGTGCCCCTCGGCGACAAGGATCCCAAGGACGCTCCCAACAAACTCTGCACCCATGTGGTGCATCTGCGTGATCCCGCCAAGAGTTTCCGCCGCAAACCCAACGAACCGCTGCCGCCGCATGCCTGGGCTGACGCACCCGGACGCGTGGCAACCGACTACCTTCCCCAATGCCTGGACCTGGTGACCGTGGACGATGTGATCCGGGCGGTGGAACTGTACTTCGCGGGAGGCGTGGTGAAGTATCTGACCGCGAAGGAAGCCTCATGTGCCAAGGCAGCCATCACACCAATCCCACCCTCCCAGGAGGATGATGCCAAGGATCATCGTTCTGGCACTGCGGCTGCTGTCGGCTTCAGACATGCTGAAAACGGCGGTGAGCTTGGAACGTTCCATCAAACCCAAAGAGAGTGCGCATGATCAAGGCCTCACCCTGTCCCGACATTCATGGCATGAAGAAAAGAGCATTCATTGTGATTGGCATTGAGTCGAGCGGCAACCATCTGATCTTGAGTCTGCTGTCCAAAATGACCATTGGCGGTGTGGCCGTCCTTGGCTCAGATCTTGCCGACTTGGAACAAACCGGGGATTATCGCTGTCACGACTTCGAAGCGTTTAATGCTGCATGGCTGGGGGAAAAGAGCATCGCTGAAATAGCGCAAGGCAGGCACTTCGTCACAGGCAGAAGCTATCCATGCGGCGGCCATTACCCTGACATTGCCGGATTTTACAACCAATGCATCCAGTTGAATTACGACCCGGTGATTGTGATAATCGCAAGAGACAAAAGCATCATCGAGCTGTCCACGAAAAAAGCCGGACATCCAGAGCAAAACATCGAGGTCAAGATCGCCAGGCTGGTGCCAGTTCTAACTTCGCAGATGCGGGTGCGCTTCATCAGCTATGAAGCCCTGTTTCTGTGGGGGGAGCATTACCTCGACAACTGGCTGGCTGAAGAAGGGCCGGCATTTCAGATCGACAAGAAATGGGTGCTAAGGATAAGAAATGAAAATAAAAAATACATGAACTCCCAGGAGGCGGAGATCGTTCAACCCGCGCAGCCGGTCCGAGCCGTGCAATCTGATGTGGAGCCGATGAAAACGAACCAAGCCGCATGACGACCACTATTACTTATCCGCATGGCCTGGGGGATTGCGTGTACTTTGCCCATCAGTTGCCCCTGTATAAGCGGCGCGGGCATGACATCCGTGTTGTTTGCAACCCTGACAAGCGGTGTCTCTTTCCACCGGAGTGTGTGTTGAAAGACAGGCTGGAGGCTCCTAAAGTAACTTGGGATCATGCGAAACATCTGGCGACCATTGATGACGGGAATCATTGGATGGCAAACAAGGCGATGTTCAACTTTTCGGTGAAGCCGATGCCGAACATCGGTCCACCAAGCGCTGACCTGTGGAAGGAGTTTGCTGCGGAGCGAGTGGACATCAGCGCACAAATTCCGGTCCAGAGCACGGACATGGTGCGGCATTATTTCGCGGGGCTGGAACGCCCCATCACCCTGCTCCATACCAAGGGGAATAGTTTTCAAAAGGCCAAGAGCGTGCCAGATGATCTGGCGGTGGAGATTTATCGTTCCATTTTGGATGAGATCGGCGGTACGCTGATCCTGCTGGATTGGGACAATCGAGTGCCGCGCATCGCCCACGGGCGGATCAAACACCTGACCGATGACTGGAAACGCCTGGGAGTGGAGGAATTGCTGGCGGCGATCCAGCAGGCGGACTTGGTGGTGGGAATTGACAGCGGGCCGCTCCACCTCTGCCGCTACACGAACACGCCTGCGGTAGGGCTATGGTTTTCAGAGCATCATCCCGCCAAGTTCAGCCTTCCGCGAGAGCAGCAGGTGAACGTCGTCCTAAAAAAGAACGGACTCCATGGGAACAAACACACACGCTGGTTCTACAACATTGTTGAAGAACAGGGTGAGCAGATCAGGGCTGGGATTGTCGGGCGTCTTTGCCGCCAGCTTTTGACCACGCCACGTTATCTCTCTCAAGAACAACTGGGGAAGGATGTGATGATCCAGCATTGGATCAATGATTGGACCCGTGCCGGAATTTCAACGTACCGCACTTTTATTGACCGCGATGAGTCTTTCGACTTGATGCTCCGGCATCTCTCAGGATTCGCACGACCGAGGATCGTGGAGACTGGATGTATTCGAGCGGAAGAAGACTGGCGTGGGGCCGGGTTCAGTACTTATCTTCTCGGTGCTTATGCGGCGGCTCGCGATGGAAGATTGGAATCGGTGGACATTGGGGAAAAGAACTGCGCCTTTGCCAGCAAATGGACGCGCATTTTTGGCAGCCATGTGGAGGTCTTTTGCCAGGACTCTCTTCGCTATTTGGGAGAAAGGTCTGAGCCGCTCGATCTCCTGTTTTTAGATTCATGGGATACTTACGTTCCCGGCTTTGAACGGCATGGACTTGCGGAGATTCAGACGGCTGAAAGACTGCTCCATAAAAAATCCATGGTTGTGTATGACGACACATCTATCCTGGCAGGCAAGTGGCAGGGTAAGGGAACGTTGGGAGTTCCCTGGATGATTGAGCGCGGATGGAAGCCCACTTTTGTGGGTCATCAGACGGTGATGCTGCGGCAATAACTGGAATCGCGTCTGGCGCTGGATTGATGATGCGCGCCGGTCAGGCCAGGCCCTTCTGGCGTTTTGTGTGGATGGCGGCGGAGTATTCCGCGCTGTTGAAGTCCACGTATTCCTCGGAGAGGTCGCTCGTGTAAACGGTGTAGCCGCTAGTGCCGAGATTGAGGTCGATGGTGACGGTGAACTTGGGCTCCTTCACGATCTTCTCGAGTTCCGACACAGGCGTGTGGTTGACGAGACCGCCCTTGCAGGCCTGCAGGCCGCCGAAGTAGATGTCGATGAGCTCCTCGCGAATGCGTGCGCCGGAATAGCCGACGGCGTGAATGATGCGGCCCCAGTTCGGGTCGCAGCCGTGGAAGCTGCACTTCACGAGCAGGGATTTGGCGACGGTTTCAGCCACCTTGCGGGCATCGCCGAGCGTGCGGGCGTTACGCACGCGGATTTCGACGAACTTGGTCACGCGCTCGCCATCGCAGACGATCATCTTGGCGAGCTCGAGCATCACCTTGTGCAGGGCGCAGCGGAAGAGCGCGGCCTCGGGCGAGTTCTTCCGGATCGTCGGCGCATCGGACTGGCCGTTGCTCATGACGATGACGGTGTCGTTCGTGCTGGTGTCACCGTCGATGGTGATGCAGTTGAAGGACTTCTCCACGGCGTAGCGCATGGAGCGGTGCAGCTCTTCCTTGCCGATTTTGGCGTCGGTGGTGATGAAGCAGAGCATCGTGGCCATGTTCGGGCAGATCATTCCCGCGCCTTTGGCGATGCCGCCGATGCGGAAGCTGCCTTTGCCGCAAGGCACATCGACCGCGAAGGTCTTGGGCCGCGTGTCGCTCGTCATGATGGCGCGCATGGCGTCATCGCTTCCCTTGTCGTCCAGCCTGGCGACGGCGTCGGGCACTTTGACGATCACACGCTCGATGGGCATCCGCATGCCGATGATGCCGGTGGAGCAGACGAGCACCTGGCGCATCTTCACGCCGAGTTCTTCCGCCACGGCCTTGGTCATGGCCTTGGCATCCTGAATGCCCTGCACGCCGGTGCAGGCGTTCGCGTTGCCGCTGTTGGCGATGATGGCGCGGGTGTCGCTCTCCTTGATGTGCTGCTGGCAGACGCGGACGCAGGCAGCACGCACTTTGTTGGTGGTGAAAACGGCGTCCGTCACGGTCGGGCTGTCGGAAACGATCAGCGCGAGGTCGAGACGCGTGGCCTCAGGATTTTTGATGCCGCAGGTCACGGCGCTGGCACGGAAGCCCTTCGCGGCGGTGACTCCGCCGTCGATGACCTTGAATGGGACCCGGCCGTTGCACGGATCATCGTCTTGTTTGTGACTGTGAGGCATGTCAGATGTTCAGCAGGCCTGCGGCGGGCTCGAAGCCGCAGACGAGGTTCATGTTTTGCACGGCCTGGCCGGAGGCGCCCTTGCCGATATTATCTTCGGTGCTCATCAAAATAAGCTGCCCGGCCCGGGCATCATATGACCATCCGATGTCCACGAAATTGGTGCCGGTGACGTTCTTGGTGTCAGGAGACTGGTTCACCCCGAGCAAACGCACGAAGCGTTCGGAATCATAGGCTGAATGCAGCGCGGCTCCGACCTGCTCGATCGTCGCGCCTGGAGTGAGCTGCGCAAACGTCGTGGTGCAGATGCCGGAATAGGTTGGCATGAGATGAGGCACAAAGGTGAGCTTCACCTCGCGGCCTGCAGCGAGGGCGAGTTCCTGGCCGACTTCACTCAGATGGCGATGCACCGGCACGCTGTAGCTGCGCACGCTGTTTTGAACCTCGCAGAAGAGCAGGGGAATGCTTTCCTTCCGCCCCGCACCACTCGCGCCGCTCATGCTGGCGACCGAAAGCGGCGAATCGGAGAGCAGTCCGGCTTTCAGCAGCGGAATGAGCGGCAGCAGGATGCTCGTCGGATAGCAACCGGGGCAGGCGATGAGCCGCGCGGACCTGATCTGCTCAGCGCGGACTTCGGGAAGCGCATACACCGCTTCGTCGAGCAACTCAGGCGCGGGATGCGCGTGGCCGTAGAATTCTTCATACAGCGCCGGACTCCGCAGCCGGAAGTCGGCGCTGAGGTCGATCACCTTGAGGCCGAGTTCGAGCAACGGCTTGGCGTATTCGGCGGAAACGCCGTGAGGCAGCGCCAGAAAAGCGATTTCAGCCCCTGACGCCTTTAAAGCGGCGGCGTCTGGCGCGGTGAAGGTCAGCGAATCGGCCAGTCCGACGCCACGGAAACGTGGAAACTCCTTGGAGAGCGTTTTTCCGGCCAGCGACCGCGAGGTCACCGCCACCAGTTCGACGTTCGGATGGCGCAGCAGCAGGCGCAGGAGCTCTGCTCCAGAGTATCCACTGGCTCCAACGACGGCGACTTTGACGGGTGCGGACATAGTGCGGGGGGCGGAGTATGGGATGTCACCAGTTCCGTGCAACCCTGAAAAAGAGCATTTCTCGTCTGTCACACAGCACGCATCGTGCCGCTTGTCAGCGGGCCCTGCCTCGCGCACAATCATGGCCCTCATGAGCGACCCCACGCCAGAAACCCCAGAGACCGAAAAAACCAAAGCTCCCGGCACGCCCGAAGAGATCACGCGGAAGCTGGAAGACTTCATCAAAAACACACTCGGCGGCCAGGTGCTCTTCACCCGTGTCGAAGGCCCCGGCGGGCATCCCATGCCAGAGGGCGGAGAGAAGGGGGCGGAGGAACCCCAGAAGGACGATGGCAAGGTCTTTGAGTTCAACTACAAGCCCGCCGACATCAAAGCGTACCTCGACCGCTTCGTGATCCGGCAGGACGAGGCCAAGAAGGTGCTCGCCACGGCGGTGTGTGATCATTACCACCACGCACAGATGCTGCGTGATGATCGCGAATCAGAGTCCGCGGGTTCGAAGCTCGAGTTTTCGAAGCAGAATGTCATCATCATCGGCCCGACCGGGGTCGGGAAGACCTATCTGGTCAAACACATCGCCGATCTCATCGGCGTGCCGTTCGTGAAGGCGGACGCGACGAAATTCAGCGAGACCGGCTACGTCGGCGCGGATGTGGACGATCTCGTGCGCGATCTCGTGGCGAAGGCGAACGGCGACATTGAGCTCGCCGAGCACGGCATCATTTATCTGGATGAAATCGACAAGCTCAGCAGCGGCCCCGAACGCCTGGGGCGTGATGTGAGCGGCCGTGGCGTGCAGACGGCGCTGCTCAAGCTCATGGAGGAGACGGAGGTGGCGCTCTACGCGCCCAATGACATCCGCAGCCAGATGCAGATGATGTTCGACACGCGCAAGGGCCGCACCGGCCGCGAGGTGGTGAACACGCGGAACATTCTCTTCATCGTCAGCGGTGCGTTCGGCGGTCTGGAAAAGATCATCGAGAAGCGCACGAACCGGAAGTCCATCGGCTTCGTTTCCGCTGACACGAAGAGCACCGCCGCCGAGCACCTGTTCCGCGAATCGCGCACCAAGGATTTCATCGACTACGGTTTCGAGGCCGAGTTCATCGGCCGCCTGCCGGTGCGCGTAGTGTGCGATCCGCTCAGCGCGGACGACATGTTTCAGATCATGAAAAATTCGGAATGCAGCCTCATCCGCCAGTATGAGCGCGAGTTCGCCGCCTACGGGGTGAAGGCCGTCTTCGAAGACGATGCGCTGCGCGAGATCGCCACTCGTGCCGAGGATGAGAAAACCGGCGCGCGGGGTCTCGTCACAGCCTGGGAACGTGTGCTGCGTGATTTCAAATTCGAGATGCCCAGTCTCGGGCTGCCCGAACTGCGCATCGACGGCGCCCTCGTCAAAGACCCGGAGCGAAGACTCGTCCAATGCCGCGCCGAAGCCGCCAGCCAGGTCATGGAACTCGGTGCCGCGCATGCCGGCGAGGTCAGGGCTTTCGCGGAGCGTTTTCAGCGCGAGCACGGCTTCACGCTCGACTTTGACAGCACCGCCATCGCCGCAGTGGCCGCGCGGGCGCAACGCGAAGGCATGCATGTGGAGGCGATGTGCGCGAAGCTCTTCAAGGACTACCCATTCGGGCTGAAACTCGTGACCCGCAGCACGGGTGAAACGCGTTTCACGCTGACTCCCGAGGCGGTCGCCAATCCGGACAAGTACGTCAGCGAACTCGTCGTCAACGCCTGCCGGGGAGGCAATGACGAAACCCGAATGCCGAATGCCGAATGAAACTGCCATGCCCCCTTTTTCATTCGAGCTTCGCCATTCATTCGTCATTCTGAATTCTTCATTCGTCATTTTTCATCCCCCCAACACTCCCGCCCATGAATCGTAACCATGCCGCAGCCATGTTCATTGGCGTGCTCGTCTGCATCCCGTTGCTGGCCCTGTATCACTTTGGATTTTTCGAAAGCACCGCCGACTGGTTTGCCATGTTGTTTTCCCGGGGGTTCATCATGCCTGCGGGTGGCATCAGGCAGATCATCTGGCTTCAGTACGGCTACTACACGTTCATGGCGTTCACCAGCGCCTGGGTCTGCATCGAGATGATCTCGCAGTGGCGGCGTTTTGCGTTCCTGCTCGGCGGCACCTTTCTCACGGCCACGTTTTCCTGTCTCATGGCGATGAGCGGTGTCCTGTTTGAGCCGGTGTCTGGCTCGCTGGCCCTGTGGTTTGCCGGCATCGCAGGCATCGCGGTCAGCGGCTCCGTGAACGGCTACCGCCGCCACGTCATGCGCGACTTCTTTGTGGGCCGGCTGTCCTCGCGCTTGTTTGAGGAGCTCGCGGATCAGAACAATCCCGCGAAAATGACCGAGCGCCGGGAGATCACCGTGCTGACCTGCCGCCTGCTCAATCATGGCGAACTCTCCACCGGCATCGAGGCGACGCAGTTTGAGAATCTGGCCACGCACTTCCAGCGCAGCGTGTCCGAGTTTCTCATCGCCCGCGGGGCCTACCTCGATGATTGCGACGCACGCCAGGTGCGCGTGTTTTTCGGCTTCCCGCTCTCGGACGAACATCATGCCCTGCATGCCGTCCAGGTCGCCGCCGTGCTCCGCACGCATCTTGCCACGCTCACGCGCGAAATTGAGCAGCGTTTCGGCAAAAAAGCGCAGATCGGAGTGGCCTTCAGCACCGGCCCCGCGGTATGCGGCCTGTTTGGCACGGAACATTTTCAAAGCTTCAGCGCCGTCGGTGACGTGATCGACTTCGCCGCGCAGCTCTGCGTGCTGAACACCGAGTACGGCAGCAAGGTGCTCCTCAGCGCGCGCACCTACGCGCTGGTGAAGGACAACGCCGAGGTGCGGCCGATGGAAATGGTCTGCGCCGCCGGTTCCAGCCAGATGAGCGAGGTCTATGAGCTGCTGGCTGAAAAAGGCACGCTGTCGGAGCAGGACATCCGTGCGCGTGACGCCTTCTGGCAGGGCGTGGTGCAGTATCGCAAAGGCGATCTAAAACAGTCGCTCGAAAGCTTCGGCAATGCCGTCATCGAGGGGCGCGAAGATCCGGCGCTCGACTACTTCAAGGAACGTGTGGAGCTGGCGCTCAAAGAAAAGGAGGCTCCCGCCAAGGAGACGCCGAAGCATTCGCGCCAGCTCGCCGCCACCTGATTTCCTCCGTCATTCTTCGCGTGCGCATCGATTATCCACCCGCCATTCAGCGTCTCGTGGCCCAGCTCAAAGCGCTGCCCGGCCTGGGGCCGCGCAGCGCCGAGCGTCTGATGATCTGGCTGCTACAGATGCGGGAGGAACGCATCACCTCGCTGTCAAACTCGCTGCTGGATGCCCGTGAGCGCATCGTTCCATGTCCTGACTGCGGGTTCTTCATCGAGAGCGACGGCGCCTGCTTGCTCTGCCACGATCCGCGGCGCCAGCAAAAGCAGCTCTGCGTCGTTGAACAGGCCGCCGACGTGCTGCGCATGGAACGTTCGGGTGCGTTTCAGGGGCTGTATCATGTGCTCGGCGGCAGGCTTTCACCGCTCGACAACGTTACCCCGGAGGATCTTCGTATGGAGTCGCTCGTGAACCGCGTGCGTGATCTCCATACGGAAGAGGTCATCATCGCCCTCGGATCTGACGTCGAAGGCGAAGCCACCGCCAGCTACATCGCCGATCTCCTGCGTCCCGCCGGCATTGCCATCACCCGGCTGGCCCAGGGGATGCCTGCCGGCGGCGGACTCGACCACGTGGATGAACTCACGCTCTATCAGGCGCTGCATGGGCGGCGGAAAATGGGGTGAAAGTTTTCTCGACAGGCGTTTTCTGAACATTCATACCATCGGCATGAGTTACCACATCGCCCGCGACGGCCAGCAGCTCGGCGTTTTTGCCGAGCAGGAAGTTCAATCCGGAGTCACGACCGGGCGGTTCTTGTCCACTGACCTGTTTTGGACCGAAGGGATGGCGGAATGGCAGCCGCTGAGTTCGCGCTTCGGTTCTTCTGCGGTGTCGTTTCCAACGCCGACATTCACCGCGCCCGGAGCTTTCAATCCTTATGCGGCGCCGCAGGCAAACGTGGTGACACCGTCCATGATGCCGCAGTTCACCCTGGCTTCCCGTGGCAGCCGGCTCGGTGCAGCCTTGCTGGATGGTCTGGTGGGAATGCTTGTGGTCGGACTCCCGGTGATCTGCGGGGCGGTCATGATCGATTCCAAGACGAGTGTCGAAGGTGACTCAGTGCCCGTGGGCTCTGTGATCTGTTTCATTCTCGCCGCCCTGGGATTTGTCGGCCTCACGATCTACAACGTTGTTTTGCTGACAAAGCAGGGCCAGACGATTGCCAAGAAATGGCTCGGCATCCGCATTGTCACCCATCCCGACGGTCAAAACCCCGGCTTCGTGAAGGCGTTCCTCCTGCGATCCTTCGTCAACGCCATCATCGCCCAAGTGGTGCCGCTCTACGGCATTGTGGACGTGTGTTTCATCTTCCGTGAAGACCAGCGCTGCCTGCATGATCTGATCGGGGAGACCGTGGTGGTGCAGGTTTGAACTCATTTGCGTTCATAGGAGTGAATCTGTTGGACAGACACAAATCCGGTCTAAAATCCGCGCTTCATGAGCCAATACCACATCGCACGCGACAGCCAGCAGTTGGGAGTTTTTTCGGAACAAGATGTTCAGGCGGGGCTGGCCTCGGGAGGCATTCTGGCGGGTGATCTCTTATGGGCGGAAGGAATGGCCGAATGGCAGCCGGTGAGCAGCAGGTTCGGGGCGGCGGTGTTCGCGCCTTCCGCTTCTGTGGTGCAGCCTGCGGCCTTCAATCCCTATGCGGCCCCAAGAGCCAACGTCATCATTCCCACCGCCGGACAAGATGTAACACTGGCCTCGCTCGGGCAGCGTCTCGGTGCGGTGATGCTGGACGGGCTGATTCAGGTCGTGGTCATGCTTCCGTTGATCATCCCTGCGGTCATGATGGATGACAAAAGCGGACGTGAACCATCCATGGGCATGATCATCTCGATGGCCGTCGGAGGCGTCGGGCTGCTCTCGATTCTCATCTACAATCTGGTGCTTCTCGGGACGCGTGGGCAGACCTTGGGCAAGAAAATTGTCGGCACCCGGATCGCGATCTATCCGGGCGGGGAGAAGCCGGGCTTCGCCAAAGCGTTCCTCGTTCGTTCCTTCGTCGTCGCGATCATCGGGGCCATTCCCTTGCTGGGTCCGATTTTCTCGCTGGTGGACACCTTCTGCGTCTTCCGCGCCGACCATCGCTGCATTCACGACATGATGGCTGGCACGCATGTGATCGAGGGGCAGCCGCCGGTGTCCTGATCCTGGCTCACGCCAGCCCCATGGCGGCGACCTCGTCTTCATCCAGCCCCAGGTAGTGGCCCAGTTCGTGGAGAAAGGTGATCTTCACCTCGTGGCGGTAGGTGGCCAGATCTCCGGCGCATTCGTCCCAGAGATTGTCGAGGAAGAGCCGGATGCGCGGCATCTCATCAGGAGATTCCGGGAGCGGATCACCGCGGGTGTTGCCTTCAAACAGACCGAGCAGATCGGGATCGAGATCTTCGTCGATGTCGATCAGGGCATCCATCTCGGCAAACTCGATGCGGCAGTCGGCGGCCTCGTTGCGAATCTCCGCCGGCAGTGACAGCAGCGTGGATTTGACGACGCCGGTGGCGATGGTTTGGAGGCGTGGGAAGCGCATGGTGGGTCACTTGGACGCTTTCTTCTCCTCAGCCGTCGGCCGGGCCTTCTTCTTGAGTGTTTCGAGCTCCTTCTGCTGCTCTTCGGCCTGTTTCTGGAGTTGCTGCACGCGGTCCCAGAGCTTTTTCAAATCGGAAGGGCTTTCCAGGCTGGCGCGAATGTCCTGAACGGACCTGGCTGCTGCTTCGCGAACGGGATCCGCACGATCGCTGCCGCCTGCGAGCAGGGGTTCGAGCACGGCGAGCGCTTTTGGGTCACGCAAGGTGCCGAGAGCCTTTGTGCTGGCGATGCGCCAGTCGTGGCGCGGGTCGGTGAGCTTGGAAACAAGGAATTCGCGCACGGCATCGCGTTGCGTGTTCGTGGGACGGCGCGCCAGGAAGGCGAGCGCGTCAAAGGCGGCGCCGACATCGCGACCGCGGAGCTCATGGAGGGACTGCAGACGTGTCAGCACGTCGGGGATGGCGGATTCGTCATCCTGGGCGCGCAGCGATCTGATGGCGGCGAGCTGGAGGGTGCTGTTGAAACTACTGCCACGCAGATGAGTGCGTAGCGCCTTCTCGATTTCGGGTTCTCCGGGGCGTGCACCCCAGGTTTCGACGAGGGTGGCGAGGATCTCGGGATTCTTTTCGCTCTGCGCCATCTTCCACAGGGTTTCTTTGGCGTCCGCTGTGTTCAACGCGGCGAGCGCCTGCACGATTGCTCTGCGAACCCGCGCATCTGTCTGGCCGCCGCTTCCGGCAATCAGCGCGACGCGTACCTCGGGCTCGGGGATCTTTGCGAGTGCTTTGGCGGCTTCAGAGCGCACGGCGTGGAAGGCATCTTCACGCAGGGCCTTGCCGAGCTTGTCGATGTTCTTGCGATCGAGTGTGCCGATGGCGAGCAGGCGCCCGATGAGATCGGATTGAAGCTGCTTGTCGAGCATCGGCCCCGGTGGCGTGAAGGCGATCTTTGCCAGCACGGTGTAGTCCGGATCGATCCGCACGAGTTCCGGCTGCGCCGGGAGTGAAAAGTAAAAGTCTTCGACGTCCTTGCTGACATCTGCTTTGAAACGCAGTGGTTCCTTTTGACCGGCGACGGTGAAGCCAATCGGCAGCGGCAGACGGAAGAGGCGCACCTGATCGCTGAGCTTCTGTGTCTGACGAACGGTGATTTTGGCCAGCTTGCCGCCGGCATCCCATGAGTAGTCGATTTTCAGCTCCGGTACGCCACCGTGGTGGAGCCACTGATCGAAGAACTGGTCGAACGACAGCCCGCTGACTTCTTCGATGACGTCCTGCAAATCCTCGGTGCGAACGATCCCGTTGCGATGCCGCTGAAGGTAGGTCTGGATGCACTGGCGATACAAATCCGCGCCAAGCTGGCTGCGCAGCATGTGCAGCACCCACGCACCCTTTGGATAGGCCCGCGAGTCGAACTGCTGCATCGGATCGCCATAATCGCGCCAGACGATGGGGCGCGTGTCGTTCGCCTGAAACACCTGCTGCGCCTCCTGCCAGAGGGAATGCTTCATCGCATCGACGCCGAGTTTTTGTTCCTCGTAGAGGATCGTGTAGTAGCTGGCGAAGCCCTCATTCAGCCAGAGATGCGACCAGTCGCGGCAGGTGACGAGATCGCCGAACCACTGGTGCGCGGTCTCGTGCGCATCGAGACCGTGCAACGACCGAAGCTGCTCGGTGTCCGAGTTGAACAGCATCCCGGCGGCTTCGAAGGTGCAGCTCGTGTTTTCCATCCCGCCCGCAAGGAAGTCGAGGCAATAGACCTGGTAGTACTTGTCCCAGGCAAACGGCACGCCGATCTCCTTCTGGTAGAACTCGATGATCTTCCGCGTGTCCGTGAAGGCGTTCGCCGCCTGCGCCGCATGCGAAGGCGGCACGAGCAGCGCGAGAGGCAGCGCCCCGGCCTTGTCCTCCAGTTTGTGGAAGTAACCGCAGGCCATGGCGATGAGATAATTCACGTGCGGTTTGTCCTGCAGCCAGTGCCAGGCCACGCGGTCGCCGGGTTCGGGCTTCTGACTCTGGAGTGTGCCGTTGGAAACGACCTCCATGCCTTTCGGCGCATGGCAGATGACCTCGCTGGTGAAGCGCTCGTTCGGGTAGTCGTAGCTCGGAAACCAGAAGCGATGCAGCTCCGCCTCGCCCTGGCTCCAGACCTGCGTGTCGCCTTCCTTGTAGCCCATCTCGGGCGTGCGGAAATACAGGCCGTGTTCCGGCTGCGCGGAGTATTTCACCGTGAGCGTGATCTCGGCATCGGGTGCGATGGCGGATGCGAAGGTGACGATCAGCTTTTCATTCGTCGCCTCGTGCTCGGCCACTTTCGCGCCTTCGGCCTTCACTTCGGCGATGTTCAAATCCACCGCGTCGAGTTCCAGTCTGGTCAGCGGCAGCGCGATCGGCTTGAGGCGCATCGTGGCAGTACCGGAGACCGTGCGTTTCGCGAAATCAGGCGTCACATCGAGCTTGAGATGCAGGATGTCCACCCGCCGGTCACGCGCATACTTGCGCCCTGGAATGATTTTGACCGGCTGCGGCAGCAGATGCTTCTCACAATGCCGGCAGTCGTAGGAATCGGCGAGCGCGGTGGAGGAGAACAGCGCCGCGGCGAGGAGAAGGTGGGTGGTTCGCATGACGGGCGCGAGCTTCCCGAAGGTGTCGCAGGATGGCAAGGACAAAGCGGAAGGACTCACGTCGCCGGCGCGTATTGGCCTCGTCATGCTCACCTTCACCGACCGCAGCCAGGGATCGTCCCGCCTTCACCGGCGTGATTTCCTGCGCATCGGTGGTCTGGGACTGGGCGGGCTTGGTTTGAGTGAAATGATGGCGCTCAAGGCACTCGGAGCCTCGCAGAAGCGACTGCTCAAGGACAAGTCGGTCATCTTCCTGTTCATGCACGGCGGTCCGTCGCAGTTTGAGACCTTCGATCCGAAGATGGACGCACCATCGGAAACCCGCAGTGTGACGGGCGAGATCAAAACGGCGATCCCGGGAATCACCTTCGGCGGCACGTTTGAACGGCTGGCGAAGCTGGCGGACAAGTTCAGCATCGTCCGCTCCTTCGTGACCGGCGATGCGGTGCACGACATCAAGACCATCGTCGGCAAAGACACGATGAAGGCGAATCTGGGATCGCTCTACTCGCGCATCGCAGGGCCGCTGCGCAAAGGCAGCGCCATGCCGACGAACGTGGCGCTGTTCCCGCAGTCGGTGGATGCGAAAACGGGGCCGGTGATCAAGCAGTTCGGTGATTTCACCTCCAGCGGCGAGTTTGGGGCCACGCATCAGCCGTTCGTGCCAGGTGCAGGTGGTGGTGCACAGGCGGACATGACCTTGAGCCTGCCGCAACACCGGCTTGATGATCGCCGCATGCTGCTGGCCTCGCTGGACCAATGGAAGCGTCAGATGGATGCCAGCGAGGCCGTGGGCGGTATGTCGGAGTTTCAATCGCTGGCCTTCGACGTGCTGCGTCGCGGGGTTTCGGACGCGTTTGATCTTTCGAAAGAAGATCCACGCCTCATCGCCCGCTACGACACGGCACCGCTGCTGCCGAAGGACCGCATCAGCACTCAGTGGAAGAACCGCGAGCACTACGCCGACAATGCCGCCACGCTCGGCAAGCTGCTGCTCATGGCGCGTCGTCTCTGTGAACGTGGCTGCGGCTTTGTCACAGTCACCACGAGTTTTGTGTGGGACATGCATGCCGACAACAACAACGCCCCGGTGCGCACCGGCATGGACTATGTCGGACGTCCGTTCGATCACGCGGTTTCGGCCCTGATCGAAGACCTCGAAGCCCGTGGTCTGAGCGAGAAAATAATGCTCGTCTGCTGCGGTGAGATGGGGCGCTCGCCGAAACTGAACGTGAAGGGCGGCCGTGATCACTGGGGCGGCCTCGCGCCGCTCATGATTTATGGCGGTGGTCTGAAAATGGGCCGGGTCATCGGCCAGTCGGCCCGCAACGGCGGTGAACCGGCGTCCGAGCCGATTACGATTCCTGATTTGATCGCCACGATCATGCATGCCTTGGTCGATGTGGGTGAAGCCCGCGTCACGGACGGTCTGCCACCGGGCCTGCTCAACGTCCTCACCCGCGGCCAGCCGATTCGCGGGCTCGTTTGATTTTCCACTCCATGAACCCCCTCCGTATCATCCTTACCGCAATTCTCTTCCTCTCATCTCTCGCCCAAGCTGATGACAAGACGCAGCCGGTGACTCGCACGTTTTATGTCTCAGGCGTGGAATGCGGAAGCTGCGTGTATGCGGTGCAGCAATCGGTGACGGAAGCAAAGGGAGTCGCGGACGTGACCGTGGTGCAATGGATCGACTCGATTGCCAACGTGACCTTTGATCCCAAGGTGGTGACTGATCAACAGATCGCCCAGGCGGTGCGCGAGGCCTATCCGCTGCATGGAATGCCGTATCTGGCCACCTTGAAGCTGCGCATGCCGGGCTATGCGCGGCATGCCGCGAAGGTGGACGGACTGTTTGCAGTCTGGAAGCAGTCGGTGAAAATGGAAGTAACCGACAAGGCGAAGGGAGAACTCGTTGTCCATTTCCTTCCTTTGGAAGCCGATGCCAAGAAGACCGCACCGCAAGGATGGAGTCTCGCTTTGCTGACGGAAGCCACGAAAGGCCTCGGTCTGAATTTCAAACTGGAGAGTGAGGGGCGATGAACCCCGCCTGCCTTGTTGGCGGGCGTTCGACGGGTTTACTCCTCCGCCTTCTTTTTCTTCTTCGCTTTGCCCTCGCCTTTTTTCTTGTCCGCAGGCCCGGAGGTTGATCTGACTTCGGAGCCGGCGGGAGGAATAGCGGCGGCGAGACGAGACTTGATGTCGCTCATGCCGACTTCGCCCGCGAGGTTCGTCCACTCATACGGATCCTTGGAGTGATCGTAGAGTTCTTCCGTGCCGTCAGCGTAGCGAATGTAGCGCCAGTTGGCGTCGCGCACGGCATGGTTGCCCTTGCCGTGGGTGCAGACGGCCACGCCTTCCCATTTCGCGGCGGGATCTTTGAGCAGCGGCATCAGGCTCGCGCCTTTGACGTGCGCCGGAACCGGCAGGCCGGTGAGTTCGCAAAGCGTGGGATACATGTTCATGTAGTCCACGGGCGCTTCGCATTTCGTGCCCGCTTTGGTGATTCCCGGAGCCACGATGGCCATGCTGGTGCGCGTGGCTTCCTCCCAGAGGGTAAATTTGCGCCAGTGCTCCTTTTCACCGAGATGCCAGCCGTGATCGGTCCACCAGACGATGATGGTCTTGTCCTTGCGCGGGCTTTGATCGAGCCCGTCGAGCAAACGGCCGACCTGATCGTCGAGAAATGAAATCGTCGCGAGGTAGGCCTGCACGCCTTTCTTCCACTGGTCGCCTTTTAGAACGGACGCCTGATCCCCCTCGGCCCCGGCCATTTTCACGCCTGCTTTGGGCACGTCGTCGAGGTCATTCTCCTTCGTCACCGGCAGCTTGATGTCGGCGAGCGGGAATCGGTCGAAGTACTCGCGTGGCACATACCAGGGCAGGTGCGGCTTGATGTAGCCGAGCGCGAGGAAGAGCGGTTTGTCGGTGGGGGCGGTCTTGAGTTCGTTGACTGCCCAGTCGGTGGCCTTGTAGTCGCCCATGTCGGACGGTTTCGCATCCACCGGACCCCAGTCGAAGTGGCCGCGATCGAGGCCGTTCATGTTTTCCTCATGCTGCTTGATGGAAGGGAACAGGCCGGCCCACTCGGTCC
>DAORHS010000014.1:0-17220 GCA_035438165.1 Prosthecobacter sp. | reverse complement strand
GGCCCTGGGTCGTTCCGGACGTGGTGAAGTAGATCAGCGGCGCATCCGCAGCGGCAAGCGCGTGCTCGCGGCCTCGTTCCGCGGCGGATGCCACAAGCAGTTCGGCGTGCCGGAGTTTCGCGCGAAGTTCGGCCCCATCGCCCGCGATCTGCCGCTGCTGTTCGTGTGGGGGAAACGCGAGTCCGTGCCCACCTCCAGCCATTTCGTTTCGTGGGAGCCGATGAACACGATGTATCGCGAACTGCGCTCGCTGGGTGGCAAAGTCTGCCGCGTCATTGACCCACGCTCCGAGCACGGCTGCGATGATTCGCGGCTGATGAGCATCAACTTCTTCGACACCGTGCTTTCAGGCCAGGCCAGCGCCGTGCCTTCCACCGATGCTTCCGCCCCCTGGCAACCCAACGACTCCTTCGCCGCGCTGTGGCAGGAGTTTTCCGAGCATGGCACGCTGAAGCCCAAGTCTCCGCCGCTCAATGCCCCCTCGCTCACGGCCAAACGCGATGCGAAGGGTGTCCACCTCGTATGGCGCATCGTTCCAAACCTGGATGGCAGCCTGCGAGCCCTCCGCCTGCATCGCGATGGCAAATTGTGGAGGGAGATCGGCATCGATGAAGACGCCTTTCTCGCCACCAGCCGCGATTCCACACCCGAGGAGCTTCGCGCGCACAGCCTGGTGGATGAATCCAAAGACTCGCACAGCTACACCCTGACCTTCCTCGACGTCGGCGGCAACGAATCGCCTCCCTGCGAGGTTGTGCGTGTGCCGTAGCTTTGATTGGCAATCGAAGCCGAACATCCCCAACCGATCCGATGGCCCATCGAATCTACGAATCATGAAGCTACCATTGCTCCACGAAACCTGGGCTTTGATGAATTCGTTCATTGCCTGGCGGGTTGGTCAGAGTTGAGGTTGACTGCAATCTCTCAACTCATGTCACTTGTCAGGATCTGTGCATTCGGGTTCCGGTTCAGTTCTCAGTCAAAAGCCGAACACGGCGCGCACGGCTTTGAGCGTTTGCGGCTGCTCGAAGTAGTTCGTGTGATGCACGGTGGCGGAGGCGCCGAAGTCGTGGGCGCAGACGAGTTTGGTGGCGGGCGTGTGGTCGGGGAATTCGCCGGTTTCGTTCATGCTGTCGGTATCGACGACGAGGTCGTTGGCGCTTTCAAAGACGGCGTCGGCGGCGCTGTCGAGCAACACGGCTCCGGGGCGCTTCACGAACGTTTTGAGAAAGCTCCACACGCCTTTTTCATCGCCCTGGGGCTGAAAGTCGCTGCGTATGTAGCTGTAGAGCAGCGGGCCGCCGGTCTGGCTGAAGTCATAGGCGCCGGTGTTGCGCCGCAGGGCACGCAGTTCGGTGTTTTGACCTTCGCGTGACTGCGCGGCAAAGCCGGGAATCAGCGCGATGATGGCGTCGGCGAGCGGCGTGGCGAGCGCTCCGGTCACGCGGGACATCACTCCCGCCAGAGTGGAGGCGAGCGTGAGGATGAGGCCGCCTCCCATGGCGCTGACGGTGCCGACGGCGTCGCCGACATTCGCGAGGAAGTCCATGACGGCTCTCACGCGTGCGGGCGAGGCCAGGCTGGTGCCTGCGAGCGGCGCACCGACCAGCACCGCACGCACCGGCAGTCCGGGATGTCGAAATCCCTCGGCAAACCAGCGTGTGACCAGCCCGCCGCGGCTGTGCGTGATGATGTCGAGCGACGCGGGCAGGCCGTGCGCGAGGCGCGCGGCCAGATCAAAGGCATTGACCATGGGGCTCTGACTGAGCGTCGGGTGGTCAAAGCCGATGATGTGGTCGTATTTCGTCAGTGCGGCGCTGAGAAAGGCATCACCGTTCGATGCAGCTTTGATGCCGCTCAAAATGGCGTCGTTGTGGCTGAAGGTGCCGTGGATGATGAGCAGCACCTTTTTGCCAGCGAGCTTCTTGGTGTCTTCAAATGACATGGGCAGCCATTTCCCAGCCTTGGAGAGTCGGCGCAGGCCCCACAGCTCGCCTTTGTCATTCCACGCGGGGCGGCTGAGCTTTTGATCGCCCACCTTGAGCCATTCGCCGATTTTGGAGGCGGGCAGCTGGTCAAAGAGGTGCTGTGTGAGCACCGGCGTAACCGGCAGCACCGCGCGGCGCAGCCCGCGTCGGCGGGCGATGGCGTCGCGGCCCGGTCCCGGCGGACGTGGCGTGCCGAGGTTCCAGCGCAGCACTCCCTGCGCATCCCGCGTGAGGGTCAGCGCGGAGGAGGTGAGCACGGCGCGGCGCATGGCGGCGCGGCGGGTGGGAGCCGCCTTGACCGCGTCGCTCAAAACGACCCCGCCAAAGCTGCCGAGGGCGGCGGCGATGCTTTTTTGGACGAAGGCATCACGTTTGGAGAAGGTGGTTTCCATGTTAATGGGCGTGGATCATGCGACGATGCCTTGCACGAGGATGGCGAGTGGTGTGAGGCCTTTTTCGCGCGCGGTTTTGATGTCGAGCATGCCGTCGAAGTCCTTACTTGTGCTGTTGAGCTGGTCGATGATGGCGGCGGCCTCTTCGATGGCGCTTTGGAACGGCTGCTGCAGGGCGAGGTAGGTGGCCTCCAGCGGGATGAGGCAGCCTTTGCGCACCTGCTCGCGGATGGCGGCGAGGTGCTGCTGCGCCGTGAGGAACCAGGGCTCCACATTGGGCGTCTGGCCGCCGCCGAACGCGTCTGCGTTGCCTGCCTCCTGCGGCTGGGCGAATTGCAGCAGGTTGGGGATTTTTTGAAACTCGTCCCGCGCCGTGTCTGTGGCCCAGTAGCCGGTGAAGGAGTGGCCTTTTGTCAAAAAGATCACCGCATGGATGCCGATGTGCTCCAGGCAGGCGGCGAGCAGCAGCGCCAGCTCGATGCACGTGCCACGGCGCGCACGCTGGATTTCCTCGGGAATGCGGAGACGTTGAGCGTCGGAATAGCTCGGCGGCGGTTCGACGTAGTCGAGCCGCAGGGTGAGCTGCAGCGCGGCCCAGATGGCGCGGACCTGCTGGCGTGAGGCCACGGCCAGATCGGCGGCGAAACTGCCCTGATAGCCGTCAAATCCCGCCGTGGGATGGTCCGCGACCGCCCGCAGGAACGGCTGCGCGGCGGTGATGATGTCACGCACGGCGGGATCACGCGGAAACACGAAGCAGGGCAGGTAGCGGCGGCCTTCCGCGTTGTCGAGCCACTCGCCACATGGCGGCACCTGAATGGAGACGAAGTGATGGGAGACCGGGTTTTTCTGGCATTCGACGCTGACCTCCAGCGTGCCCATCATGGTCTCCCCGCGCTGGCGCAGTATCTTCGCGCCGAGCGGCATGGCGACGAGGTCCATGAGCGGGACGGGCCGCGCGCCCTCCTCCGGCATGGGGACGAAAAAGTGGCTGCGCGCCGGCAGATCGAGCCCGGTGTCCAGCGTGATGGTGACCTCCAGTGGCGGCATGGCGCCTGGTTTGCTTTTGAAGACCTGAAAGTCGGTGAAGATGCCGCCGCGCTTGTTTTGTAGCATGGCGTAGTTCAGCGCGGTGACGGGCTTGCAGGTGACGACGACGGCTTTGGCCGCGTCTGCGGCCGGGATGGGCTGCGCTGTCTGCACAGCGGCAGGCACGGCGACGATGCTGGTGGCCGCCAGCAGGTCATAGTCCGTCCACAGAGTGACGACGCCGAGATCACGCGGGCGGGGCTGGTAGCCATTGGCGCGCAGGCCGTTTTGCAGGCATTCGAGGATGCTGGCATTCTTCTGCCAGGCCTCGTAAAAGGCGCCGAAGAAGGCCGGGATGCTGGAATCGACGACGTAATCATGAAAGCCGACGGCCATGCACGCGCCTGCCGCCACGGCGAGCGGGGCCAGCCTGCGCCCGCTGTGGCAGCTGCTGAACACGGCCAACGCAGGGTGATGGGCGGCCACGGCCCGCGCGATGCTCTCACTGTTGAAGTGATCCGGCCTTTCGCCGCCGCGCACGGTGGGCTGGTGCAGTTCCTGTCCGTCCGTTTCCTCCGTGGCAAAGACGCAATGCACGATGCGCGGCTGTTCCACGCCGAGGATTTCGCCCAGTTGCTGGATGGAGCGGCTCTTGATCATCTTCATGCCGCTCTCCAGCGCGTCGCTGATGACGCGGTGTTCGGAGGTGATGTCGTAGCCGAGTTTCTCCGCCTGGCTGCTGACGACAAAGACGGGGGGGCCGCTTGCATTCATCACGGCGGCGCTGCGTCCGGTGCCTTTGCGCAGATAGCGCACCACGGCCATGTCTTTGCCGATGGGTTCGCGCAGATCCTTCGTGGCGAGCGCCAGCATGGCCTCCCACGGGAACACACGCGCGGCATAACCCACGGACTCGGAGATCCATGGAATCTCCACCTGGATCACGCTTGCGTTCGCCGCCGCAGTGAGAAAGGCGATGGCACGCTGTTCGCCGATCTCGGCTTCATCGACGAGGTCGAGGATCGCCTTGTGCGCCGCCTTGCGCCACTCCGCCTCGCTCATGCGTTCACGGTCGGCATTCAGCAACCGGTTCCAGCTCACCGCGATGGGATAGAGCGCTTTGTCCGTGGTCTTGAAGCGCACCGCAGTCGTGCCGCGTGTCCAAAGCGCGATCTGATAATCCGACGGCGGCGTCTGTTTGGACGAAGTGGACACGGAGACACGCGCACGCGGCTTTTTCCTCGCCGCAGGCTTCTTGCTGGCTGTTTGGCGCGGCATGGTGGTTCAGGCGTTGTGGTAGGCTTTCAAAAAGGCGTGCCAGTTGCCATTGGCGAAGTCGAGTTTGGCGTAGAGCGCGTTGACCTCGACGAGCGGCAGATAAATCGAAATGCCGTTGGAGCGGCGGACCTGGGCATGTTTCGCGCGGTTGGCGATCACGCAGGCTTTGACGGCGGCGCGGATGTTTTTGGCCGCTGCGGCGGCTTTGGGCCAGTACGCGGCCAGTTTGTCGGCGAAGTCGCAGAGATCGACGTAGTCAGGGTGGTCGTAACCCTGTGCCTCTTTGCGTGCGGCGCTGATCTGGCCGTGCAGGGAGAAATTGATGCCTCCAGCGGCTGTTTTGAGGTTCGTCTTCAGAATCAAGCCCAGCGCATCCACCGCCTGCTGCACACCGGTGAGCTTTGTGAGGTCGAGTGCGGTCTGCGTGACCGCTTTGCTGGCGGGGTAGGAGGCACTGTACTCGTCCACGATGATCGTGGCGAGCTGCGCACCGCTCATGGCGGGCTGTTTGGCGAGTTTGGCCAGCACCTTGTCATACGGCCAGCCTTTGCCGGGTTCGCTTTCCTGCGATCCGCAAAAGACGCTGCCACACTTCTGCACCTGGAACACGGGCTCGATCATGCTCATGAGGCACGCATCCATGCCGATGAGGTCAAATTTGCGCCCGTATTTTTTAGTGATGCGGGTGAAGACGTTCTTCATCTCCACGCTGTCGAGGAAGTCCTGCGCCTCGTCGTCAAAGGCGATGGCGCGGCGTGGCTGCTTGCCGCTGGCGGGGGCCATTTCAAAGGCGCTGAGGAAAAAGGAGGTGCGGTAGCGCCGCGTGGCCGGTTTGCCCTTTCGCACAAAGGTGGGCGGCAGTGCGGCACGGCCCACCACGCCACTGCGGCGTGCGGCGCTGCCGGCGGGCTTCACATCGCCGGGCCGCAGGTTGCGGTGGCGCGCCTCGGCGTAGATGTCCGTGTCATCCCAGCCGGAGCCGTGGTTCCACAGCACGGCCATGGTGCGCTGCGCGGGGTAGTGTTTCATTCCCCAGGTCAGGAAGTCCTCCAGCACCTTCGGATCGCCGGTGTTCGTCTCACCAAGGTCCATGAGCACGTCGTCCTTCATGGCGGTGCCTTTTTGCACGCGGTAACGATAGGCCGGTATGCCTGCCGCAGCCGTGTCTCGCTGCACCAGGATGTGGATGCGGTCACTGGAGCCGACTTTTTTCATCTCCTTGATGTCCTCGGCACCGAAGTCGTCGAGGTCGTTGTCGCCGGCCATGTAGATGAGGAGGGTCCAGTCGGCCAGTTTGGCTGCGGGTGCTGTTTTCATGATGCGCTAGCGTGTGTGGATGACGGTTTTGCGTGTGCTGCCGGTGTGATCGTACATGACGAACTCGAATTCGCCGGGGCTCAGATCCATGCGGGCAAAGCCGAAGGGGATGATGCGCCGTTTGTCATAAATGGGTGCGCTGGCATCGAGGCGGTCCTCCTGCCACAGCACGTCGGGGAGGGTGGCCTTCGCCTCGAAGTTCTTCGCCGTGACTGGCACGCCGCTGTGGCCGACGCAGGCGCAGAAGGGCGGTGCGTCCTTGAGCACTTTGTCGCTGCGCTCCGCCTTCGGCTTGAAGATGACGCCCCGGTGCTCATGCCCCCACAGCCACGCGTCGATCTGCGAGTACACGCCTTCTTTTTTCATGAGTTTGATCGCCGCGTCGGCGTGCTGGCCTTCCACGTCCTTCGTGCGGCTGGAGGCAGGCTGATGGTGCGTCATGAGGATGCAGCCTTTCTTTGGATCACGCACCTTGGCCATCCAGCGCACCTGCTCGGGCGTGAGGATGCCGTTTTGGCCGCCATAGTCTTTGAGGGTGGGGTCACCAAACACGGCACCGGCGAGCGAGGGTAGCTTCCACGAAGTATCGAGGCCGAAAACCTGCCAGTGCGCGTTTTCGATGAGAAAAAAGCTCGATGGCTTCCCGGTCGCCGCGTCGGCATGCCAGCGCTGAAACGGCGTGTTGGCCAGCAGCGTGTCAAAGTAGGCGAAATTGCCGGAATAGCGGTCGTGGTTGCCATTCAGGCTCCAGGAGCCGATGTGCGTGGGATTGTCCGTGGCCTGCTGCGGCCACCAGGGGAAGACGTAGTTGCGGTACTCATGCTCCTCACCGCAGTAATACACGTCGCCGAGGTGGATGACGTGCTGCATGCGTGAGCCGTCACCCTTCGCGAGCATGTCGGAGATCCGCTGGGTCACTTCCCTCGCCAGCGGCAGGCCGGAGCCCCAGTCGCCGAAGACAAAGAGGCGCAGCGGCAGTAGTGTCTTCGCGACCTGGGCCGGCTCTTTGTTGAAGGGATGCACGCCGCGGAAGATCGCGCCAAGCTTGGATTCAAAGCCGTCCAGCCCGTAGTGTACATCCTCGCCTTCGACAAACGGTGCACGCACCACGGCGCGGCCCTTGCCGGCGGGTGCGCCAGCCTTGGACTTCTTTTTCAGCTTCAGCGTCGGTGAGGTGTTCAAGCCCTTGCGGCGGCCTTTTTTGACGGCGGATGCAGTGGTATTGCCTTTCCTTTCGGCCATTTTGGTCGCGCCTGTCTGGAAGTTGCACAGCAACGGATTCGAGGGGATGTAGATGCCTTCCTTGCCGTGCTTTTTGTCCTTTGCAGCCCGCTTGAGGGCCACGTCCAGCGTGGCGATGGCCTTGTCGAGCTTCGCAGGCGTGACTCGGTATTTTTTCATCGCCACGAGCGCTTTGGCGTCTTTTTTTGCGGCCTTCTTTTTCAAATCGGCCAGCCAGTCGCGCTGCGCGCGCGCCTGGGCCAGCACATAATCTTGGCGGAGCAGCTCAGTGATCATAGTGGGTGGTGGTCTGGTGGGTTAACTTCGCGAACCGTCCGTCCATGAAGGAACCCTGGCGGAGCGGGCATATCTGACATGGGTAATTCTGAATTCCCGAAGATGCTGGCAGGTTCACGGGCCATTGTGAAGGGAAAATTAAGATGTGGAAACGGTGTTCTTAGGTGAAGAATGTGGGTCTGTTACCTCTTTATGGGCTGAAGCCGGTCGCGTTGCGTGACGCCAGCGATTCGGCGCGCGTACCGGGCTTCACGCTGTCCTGAGGCGCATGCGGTGCTGATTTAGCACTTCACGATTGATCGGGTTTGCACCATGATGTGTGGCATCATGGCTTCTTTCATCTCTTCGATTTGCGGCACCTGTGGCCGGAACTATCAATCCTTGATGCTGCGGGCGGCGAAGGCGGGTGGGCCGCTTTCAGGCATGGTCGGGCTGGCGGCGGATCTGGGCACGCCGGTGGCGAATTTCATCCTGTGGCTGACGATCGGCGCGGGCGGCCTGACGCTGATCGCGGGCGCGTTGTGGTTTGGCGGGCATCAGCGGAAACTGCGCCGTGCGATGGCGGACGGGAAGGTGACGCAGCAGGAGCTTGAGCAGGCCACGGAGCACAATGTCTGGAGCGTGAGCTTTGCCTTCGGTCTCGTGGCTACGGTGGTGCTGTGCCTGTTCATGGGCGCGCAAAAACTGGCCGCCGAGGAGGAGAAAGGCGTGCTCGCCACGCTCGTTCCGGCTTTGGAAGAAGTGCAGAAGTCGCTGTTCAAGATCGAGAAAGACGTGGTGGAGGTCAAAGAGACGACGACGCGAATCGAATCGAAGACGGAACAGGTGCTCACGAAGCTGGAGGACATGAGTGCGGTGTTTGAACAGGCGGCGAAAGGCGGCGCGATCATCGCGAATGCCTCGACACCGGCAGAGTACTATCACAACGCCCGCATGTTCGAACTGAAGTCCGACTTCGCCAGCGCCCGCAAGAGCTACAACGCCTATCTGGCGAGCGGCGTGGACTTCATCGACCCCTATCTGGCCTACACGGACATGTTGAAAGTGCAGGACGGTCTCGAAGGTGCGCGTGAGGTCGTGGCGGCGATGCGGAAGAGCAACACCAGCACCAGTTTGGAGATCGCGGCAGCGCTGCTGCTGCCGAAGGAGCAGCGCATCACCGCTTTGAAGCAGGGCATTGAGAAGCACGCGGAATTCGCCCCGGCGGTGTATCTGCTGAGCCGCGAATTTTCCGCAGAAAAGCTCGGCGAGCAGACTTTGGCTGACAAACGCGAGGAGAAGGCGCTGCTGGAGCAGTTTCGTGTGCTCGACAGCGCGGGGAAGTTTCAACGCTACGTCATGGATAAAAAACAGGCGAAGGCATGGCTTGACGATGCGGAATCGCGTCTCGCCAAACTCACGGCGATGCCTGCGGCGGTTTTGGAGAATCCGGTGACGCTCTCGGCGAACCAATCGAACCAGGGCTGGATGCTCACGCTCGGGTTCGCCGACTACAAAATCAAAAACGTCGAGTATAAGCTGGATGGCACGGGCGATTTCAAATCCACCGGCTTCTCCAACGTGACCAATCCGCAGACCGGTCTGCCGATGCCCACGCAGACCATCATGGTTGCCACGCTGGCTCCCGGCGATCACACGTTGGAGGTGCGCTACACCGACATGGCCGACAAGGTGAACGGCCCCTTCATTTTGAAGCTCAACACCGCCGAGGCCGCGCTCAAGGCTGGCAAAAACATGCTGGACATGACCGCCACGTCCTGGCTGAGCATTCAAAATGGCAATGTCTATTTCACTGGCGTGCTCACGCATCGCGGCATCCTCAAATCGATTCGTTACTCCTTCGACAGTGAGAAGCTCGACCAGGAGTTTCCCTTCTCGCCGCCCAAGCCCGGCGAAGGCCCGTATGAGATCGGCGAGGGCCTGCCTTACCTCAAAGCGCCGGATGGATTGAAGTTCGTGGCGCTGCAACTGACCTTTATCGACGGCACACAGTCGGAGGTGAAGAAGTATCCGGCTCCGTGATCAGTGTTTGGGCCCGGATGGCTTCCAGTCGCCCGCCTTCGCCTCGCGAATGTCCAGCAATGCGATGCCCGGACGCGTGAACTCGATGCGGCGTTGCTTGTAAAGCGAGCCTAGGGCTTGCTTGAAGGCTTTCTTGCTCGCTTCAAAGTGATTGCGAATCACCTCGGGCGGGCTGTCATCATCGAAGTCGAGCTTGCCACCGTTGTTTTTCAACGCTTCAAGAATTCGGTCCGTCAGCGACGCGACACGCTGATAACCGGACGCATCGAGGCTGAGGTCGATCTTCCCACTGGGATAAACCGCGCTCACGAAACCGTTGAGCTGCTGCCCCACCTGCAACGGCGCGCCGACATTCGAGTGATAGAGCAGCCCGACGTGCGTTCCTTCGACGATGGCGTTGTATCCCAGTGGCGTGCGGGCGGTGATCAGCAGCGAAACTGGCTGCGCCGGCTTGAACGGCGGCCGCTCGCGGCTCAGATGGCGGTTCAATCGTGTCGTGGCGATGATACGGTCCGTCTTTTCATCCAGCAGGATGTAGGCGACGACCTTGTCGCCGACGAAGACCTGATCTGCCTGCTCGCGAAACGGCAGCAATAAATCCTTGAGCAGCCCCCAGTTCAGGAACGCGCCGATGTTGCGGTTCACACTGACGACTTCCAGCGTGGCGAACTCACCCACGGTCGCGAACGGCGTTTCCGTCGTCGCCACGAGGCGGTCCTCGGAATCGCGGTAGATGAAAACGTCCAGCACATCGCCGATGCTGGTTCCTTTCGGGATGTAGCGGTTCGGCAGCAGAATCTCCCCATGCTCGCCGCCATCCAGATAAATGCCATGCGGCGTGCTGTGGAGGACGGTGAGGGAGTTGTGTTTGCCGATCTGGGCCATTGGCGCAGCCTAGACGTGCTGGAGCATCAATCCAGCATCTACTTCACCTTCACGACCACCATTTTCTCCGCGTCGCGGGCGTAGAGCAGGCCGTTCGCGAAGGCACCGTGGCTGCGGTGGCCGGCGCGGGTGATCTGGCTGCGTTGCAGCAGGTCGAACTTGCTGGGCGTGGCGTTGAAGATCCACAGTTCGCCGGATTCGGAGTGCAGCAGGAATTTGTCGCCCACGAGGATCAACGTGCCGCCCTGAATGCTTCCGGGGGCTTCCCAGGCGACTTTACCGTCTGCCACGGCGATGCAGCGCAGGGTCATGCCGGTCTCCTGCCGGCCATGCAGGCCAAAGACATGGCCCTCATGATAAACGGGCGTGGTGTAGTGGCAGTCGAGCGCGTCGGCTTTCTTCCAAAGACTGGTCAGCTTGCGTTCGGATTTGTTCCATTGCCAGAGGCCGGCGCCGACATCGTAAGCGGCGGAGAAAAGAAGTTTTCCTGCGCCGCAAGGCACGGGCGCGGCAGCGTTGACGGAGGCGTCGATCTCGGCGCGGAAGAAATCATCGCCCAGCACCTTGCCGTCGCTGATCGAGGTCAGGATCACTCCACGGCGGGTGAAGAACGCCGCGACACCCGGGTCTTCGGGAATCAAGACAGGCGACGAGTAGCCGGCTTCATCGGCAGTCGCCTGCCAGACGAGTTTTCCACTCTGCAAATCGAGCGCGATGATGCCCGCGCCGCCTTTGCCGCCGACGTTGAGCATCACCTTGCCGTCAGTGACGAGCGGTGAGCAGGCGCGGCCAAAGTAACCCTGCGGTGATTCGAGCTCGGCGACGGTGTCGTAGTCCCAGAGCAACTTGCCCGTTTCAAAATCGAGCGCCTGCACGATGCCTTCCGGCCCATGCGTGATGACTTTGCCCTCGGCGATGCAGGGCACGGCACGCGGGCCGTTGTCGAAACCGAAACTGTCGCGGTAGGTGGCCGGGTAGGTGTGTTTCCAGATGGCTTTTCCATCCGTCGCGTCGAGCGCTTCGGTGACCATGTCGGCTCCTTGGCGATGAAACACGATCACCCGGCCTTTGACGACCACAGGTCCGGCGTGACCGCTGCCGAGCTTGCGATTCCAAAGGATTTCCGGCTCGGCGGTGCCGGTGAGGGCGGCTTCATCCTGCGCGGTGGCGTCGCGGTGCGGGCCGAGAAATTGCGGCCAGTCGCCCGCGTGAAGCGAAATGGATGCGCAGAGGAGAAATAGAAGCGGGCGCATGAGATCTGAAGTTGGATCAACGGACAAGGGAGAGATTGGGATCGACATCGGCCTCCAGCGGCGAGGAGTGGCCAGTGTTGAAACGCTGCACGGCGGCGAAAGCGATCATGCCGGCATTGTCGGTGCAAAGATCAGGACGTGCGAGCAGCAGTTGCAGACCCGCTTTGGCACAACGGGCCGTCAAAGCCGCGCGCAGGCCGCAGTTGCAACTCACGCCACCGCTGACGGTGACGAGCGTCTCGCGGCAGCGTTTCGCGGCGAGCACGAGCTTTTCGACGAGCACCTCAATGATGGCAGCCTGCACGCTGGCGCAGACATCGGCGAGCGTCTGCTCGTTCTTCACATCGATCTTCGGCAGCTCGTAAAGCACGGCGGTTTTCAAGCCGCTGAAGCTGAACTCCAGACTGGAGCCGTCCAGGAAGCTGCGCGGAAAGGTGAAAGCGGTTGGATCACCGCGCTGGGCGAGTTTGTCGATCTCCGGACCGCCAGGGTAGGGGAGGCCGAGCATTTTGGCGACCTTGTCGAATGCCTCGCCCGCAGCGTCATCACGGGTGCGTCCGAGCAATTCATAACGGCCCACGCCCTGCACACGCACGAGCATTGTGTGGCCGCCGCTTACGATCAGCGCCACGCACGGACGCACAGGGCCGTGATCTCCCATGAAAGGCGAGAGCAGATGTCCTTCCATGTGATTCACCGCGAGAAAGGGTTTGTTTTCGGCGATGGCGAGCGCCTTGGCCATTGAGGTGCCGATCAGCAGCGAGCTGACGAGTCCCGGTCCGCTCGTCGCGGCGAAGGCCGCCATGTCGCCGATTTTCTTCCCTGCATCCTCTAAAACCTGCTCCACGAGCGGTCGCACATGCAGGATGTGGTTCCTCGACGCCACCTCCGGCACGACGCCCCCGAACTGGCGATGGATGTCGATCTGCGAGGCGATGCGGCTGGAGATCAGCCTGCCTCCCAGCGTGCAGACCGCGGCGGCGGTCTCATCGCAGGAGGATTCGAGGGCGAGCAGGCAAGACTGGTCGCTGGAGGCTGGGTGCTGGAGGCTGGACATCGGATGTGAGGAGATGTTGCCATTCAGGATCAAGCATCCAGTCGCCAGCATCTAGTAAAAAAGAAGCCGCCGTCCCCCGGTTGGGTGGGGAACGGCGGCGTGGATTCAGTTTCCTGTCAGACTAGTGCTTGTGGCCTTCTTTGCAGCAGGCTTTGCCGTCTTTCGAGCAGCAGGCGGCCTTCGCTTTGGAGTCGCACGTCGCACAATCCTTCTTCGTGGCGCAGGATGCGAGAAGCATCGAGGACGCAGCGATCAGAACAGTGGCAAAACGGATCATGTTGATGATCTATAAGTAAGATTGGAGATCAGCCGCTTTTGGCGGCCGACTGCTTACTTGCCGCTCATCACCGGTGGTGGCGGCGGAGGAGGAGGGGTCTGCTGGCAGGAGCTGAGCACCGCTGCGGATGCAATGAGGGTGAGGATAGCGATTTTCATGTGTGTGTGGGTGTTAACCTGTTTGTTAAGCTTCCCATCCACCAGACTCCTGGTAGCGGGATTTTTCGAGGTTAACGACAACTTCTGTTTTTGCAAACAGCCAAATGCAATCTCTGCGAAAACCCGCAAGGGAGGCGCAGGGCAGGTAAAACTTGGGATAACCAGAATGTCAGCCCCCCCCTGGGCCGAACGAGGTCAGCCAAACGGGCCGCTCGCGCCCAGTCCGTAGGCTGTCCCAATGACTTCACCTTCGTCCTCTTCGAACAAAATGCGCAACGGATGGCAGCACACCTCGCAGTCGTAGTCCACATCACATGGAATTTCGCTGAAGGAGGGCGCAGGCACGTCGAACTCCTGAAAACAGCTCGGGCAGGTGACGGGCGTGGTGTGCATAACAGGTGAAACGCATGGTTCCTCAATAATTGGCAGACACATTCAGAAACACTGTTCCTGCCCGGACACGCTTTTTGAGTGTGCCGCGATCCATCACGGCACGAAGGTCTTCACTCCGCTGCCGGTGGAATATTTGAGCGGACCACCCTGGTAGCCGGGGATGAACTGATTGTTCTGGATCTTGCGGCGCATTTCCTTTTCTGCCTCCAGATCATCACGGGTTTTGCGCCCGGGGGGCGTGGATGTGGCGACAGGTGTGGGGGCGACCTGCCCACGGGCTGCCATCTCCGCGCCCAGCAGCACCGAGGCAGTGTCACGCCCGGTGACGGTGATCCTGCCGCTGCCGTCACGAGTGACCTTCGTGGATGAAGGGAGACCGCTCGAGCGGCTGCCGCCGCCTGCGCAGGAGGCGAGAAAAAGGAGGCCAAGGAGGGTGGAGAATGTCTGTGTTTTCATGGTGGTTGGAGGTAAGGACGGAGGATTGAGTTGATGGAGAGATAAAGGCTCGTGGAGTTAGTTCGACGGTGCCACCGCTGACGGTGTGGCCTTGACACCATAGAGTGCTTTCCTTGCCGCGAGACGAGCGGCTTCACGCAGTGCGGCTTCATAGGACTCGACCGTGACCGTCTCAAAGGTGAACGATGTCTGGCTGGCGCTGCTGAGCATCATGCCGGGCATGGAGGTCTTGCCTGCTGTCGTCTGTGCGTTGATGAAGGGCATGCAGAGGGCAAAGTACTGCTTCTTGCTCGCTCGGGCATTGGGCCGGTCACAGGTGGTCATGCCTACGCCGGGATTGATCTTCAGCTTGTTCGGCGCGGAGGGGTCCAGGACGTAGCCGTTGCGGGCCAGTTCCTTCTGAAACTCATCCAGGATGATGTTCGCCGCGTTTTTGCCGCTTTTCTCCCAGACCTTGGAAAAGGCCGCGTTGTGGCTCAGCGTCACACTGCGCATGGCGGCCCCCACCAGCATGCCGACGGCTCCATACATGCCACCCGCCTGGAGGCCGGCGTCCGTGTAGCTGATGCCGCGCTCCGGGTAGGCCGCCTTGCTGGGCACCACCGCCACGCGCGGCTTGGACGCGGGCGGCAGCAGCGTGGCGAGCGGCTTGCTGCTGACACAGGAGGGCAGAAGTGCGCCCAAGAGCAGGGCTGTGAGTAGATGAGGGATGCTGGTTTTCATGGGGTGGTGTGGGTTGCGGTTTCGTTGTTGGTATCGGAATCTAGGCGCTTTGTTTGGAAGGGAGACGCTGTGCAGATCATTCCCGCCAAAGCTCGCACTGGCAGGACAGACCGGATTTCCCCGACTGCCAGGAGGAGCCGCCATTCGAGGAGGTGGCATAGCCGCTGAAGAGCTTGTTGCTGGGAGTTAGGGGCCAGTATGCACCCAGATTGTCCGTCTTGGGCCGCTTGATGACCAGCCAGTAAACCCCAGGACTCAAGACTTGTTTGCAGCGGCCCTCTCCGCCCGCGCCTGCGAGTTCAGTGAGTAGGGTGCCTGGCTGTCCGCTGCCATCGCGGTGCAGTGTCATGACCTCATCGGATGCGGGACCATCCAGCTTTGCGCTGATTCGCCTGACGGTGATGTTTTCAGCGACTTCAATCTTCGCCGCAACCCATTGGTTGACGCCTAGGCTAGGGCTGGTGGTGCCAGCAGCGGGTTTGCTGGAAGTTTCAGCGGTCAGTTTCTTCCAATGCCGAGGTGTTTTTGTTACTTCCAGATAATTTCCGGCTGCGAGCGCGATGCCGATGGGAGTGTCCTCTGCCTCCTCCAGCTCAAGAGCACGGCTTTCGAAGCCGGGCAGATTCCATGCCGCACAGCAACGAAGCGCGAGTCCCAGCATCTGACCCTGATTCACATGCGCCGTTGCGGCGGCGAGTTTTTTGCCGGCGTTCTCCGGATCGGCTGCGATCAGCCAGTTCATGGCTAGAATTTTGCGAAAACCTGCGCCATCCGCGTTCGATACCATCCTTTCCAATGCGGCAGGATCATCGGATACCAGCTCATGGCTGTGCACCTGCCATTCTGACTTCTCCTCGCCGCCACTGAGTTTTTTCAGGCTGGCGGTCAGGTGAAAGGTCGCATGTTTGCCATCCGCTAGAAGGACGTGCAGGTCCGGCAAAACGATGCGCATATCTGCGATGGCACCCTGCTTGAGCCAGACATTCGGTGATAGAGATTCAAACAAGGCTTTCTTCGAACGTGCTGCCAGAACGCCGTATCCAGAGTGGGGCGGGTGATCACCTTTACCGCTGAATTGAAATCTGGCACCCTCGACATAGACGGTGCGCCCACCATCAGTGGAGTCGAAATCATCGAGAAAGTAGGTGCTATGCGGGCTATCTGGCGACTTCAGCTTCGTGGGCACGGGACTCGGCCCGCATATTCTCAAATAGCCTGTGGGCAGACCGTCTGTGGAGATTTGTGCCGCCGCAAGGGTGTTGCCCAGCGTGAGGTCATGCCTCGTGCCGTTGGTCAGCACGAGGTCCAGCTCCCACTCCATGTAGGTGCCGCTTTGGTTGAAATTGGAGAAGCTTTTGCGCTCTGCCTTCAGTGTGCCTGAAACCTGGATGGCAGCGGCCAGTTCTGAGAGTAAAGGGACCTGCTCAGAAGGACGAGCAGTCACCTCCGCACCATTCAACAGGCGTCGATACTTGGCCCAGCGGGACTGCCCCTGAAAGACCTCGTGAACCATGATCAGTAGGTCGCCACGCAGGATAAACCTGTTTTTTCGGCTGCCTTTGGGGGCCTGCCACTCGAACTGATCACCGTCCACCCGATAGTTTCCCTCCTCCACCTCCTTCCCAGAGCGATGATAAGCCCCCTCTGGTTTCAAGGTGAGGATGTTAAACGGCTCAGACAGCTCTTGCCATTGGCCGACGAGGCTTTGATCAAGCTCTTTAATAGGTCCGCTAGCAGCCGCACTTTGCTGAGCTTTGGAGCAGGCATTGCAGCAAAGCACTGACCAGATCAAAAGGAACCGCATTGCATGCCTGCCAGCGTTTTGAGTTGAGGATGAGTTCATGATGGTATTGGGGATGAAGTGAAACATGGCTTGGGTAAGAGGCGGATTTCACTCAGCTCATGGGCTGTGCGGCAGCATCCCCATCGTTCTCCGGCAGCTTCGCCATCAGCGCTGTCAGCAGGGCAAAGAGAGCACCTCCGCCGAAGCAGACGGGCAGGATTTGCGCCCAGGTCTGGGTTTGCAGGGATTCCGGCAGCAGGTCGGGCAGCGTCCAACGGAACAGCCAGTAAAAGGCGAACAGCCCGGTGGCTTTCGTGAAAACGGTGCCTTGATACATGGCGATGCGTGCGGCGGAGAGCACCGGATCGCCCGAGGCGGCATGGATAATGCCGCACAGCACCAGACCGATCACGGCGGCAGGCTGGCCGTAGGCGACGAGGACGCCAGCTTCGAAGCCGTGCTGGCAAAGACCAGTCACAGCGCCCAGCATGACGAAAAAATGCACCCCTTGGGCGACGGGATGCGGCTGTTGTTGTTCGGAAACGTTCGAGGATGAGTTCATGACGGTGATGGATGTTGGTTTGCACTGAAGACCGGCCCGTCATCGTGGCGGAGCGCCCTTCTGCTTCCCTGCTACCGGAACTTCTCCGCCTCGTTGCAATTTTGGCGGAAAAAACTTCAGCGGCGGAAG